>JAAUUR010000237.1 GCA_012031045.1 Leptolyngbyaceae cyanobacterium SM2_5_2 | reverse complement strand
GTTCAACAGCCAGGCTTGAGGGTTCAGCCCGCCAACCCCGTCGGCACTTTGGGCCAGGGCGGGGGCAACGGTTAACATCCAGGTCAGGGGAGCCAGGGCATAGCTAGACATGCGCTTCAACCCGTTTAATTGGAAACGGCGACGTAGTTTCATCATAAATCCTTGGCCAGATGAGGTAAGGGATAAGCCGCAAGGGAAACCATCCAGTTATCGGACATTTCTCCTGGCTCTGGCTTACTTTCTCTTAAGAGGTTGCTGAGGACTGGATGAGTAAACCCAATGGCTTATCGCCGTTTGATCAATGTGGCTAGTGCTCTGGGGTGGAAATAAGCCACCTATCCGCTAAAGCGAAACCCCTTATGCGTCATGGGGTTCCGTTTCATCCTGCTGCCTTTATCCTGCTGCTTTGCGGTACTAGCTTTCCGCAGCCTCTGGCTGGGGGTTCAAACAGGGGCGGCGACCATAATCTACCCGGGTAGCCACGGTCACGGTATAGGCTTTAATACCCTCTGCCTTAGGGAACTCATGGGCCTCGACAGCGGCCAGAGCCTTTTGATCTAGAGCCCCATAGCCAGAACTACGCAGTACGGCAGGTTCCCCGCGCTGGCTGCCATCGGGGTTGACCAGAACCCCCACCCGCACTTCCCCGGGCTCGTTTGCCAAACAAACCCGCTGCGGGTAGGTAACGGATAAGTCGGTGCGGTCTACCTCGGCCGAGAGGTCGGTGAGGCCAGTTTCCTGCCGAATGGAGCCTTCCCAAGCTCCTAAATTAGCACTATAGGCTTCGCGAGTAGTCTTATCGGCGGCAAAGCCAAAGCGGTTTTGCACGGAGGCTCTCAGACCATCCACTTGGGCCTGGGGCAGATTTAGGGCCGCCGCGTAGGCCATCAGGCGCTCGCCAATTTCGGGGTTAAATAGGGGACGGCTGGGTTGACTGGGCGGCGGCGGCGTGGGCACTGCTGCTGGCCGGGTACCCGCCGAGGGGTTAGGTCTAGCCGGAGCCGGGGAGGGCGTAGCCGCCGCCGTTGAATTCGACGCTGGCCGTGACTGTTGGGCAGGTGCGGGTGGGCGTCTGGCTTGGGTTTGAGCGGGCGGCGGGGCACCTAACTGGCCGCCCCCCTGGGCGGGTGGCAACGGTTGCCCAGGACGTTGGAGAGCCTGCGTGGCCGGAACCCCGCTCACGGGCTGAGTCACCGGAGCGGCAGGGGTTGACGGGGGCGGCACACGGGTGATGGCTACGCTGTCTTGCTCTGGGTCAGGGGTTGGAATAGCGGCCTCATCAGATGCGCCAGTAGGCAGCATCAACAGCACAGCATGTAGCCCTAGAGAAGCGAACAACATTGGCGCTAGTAGCGATTGCCACAGCGGCTTAGAAGGTGGCTTAGGAGGCGCAAAGCGTTTAGTCATACTGGGGGCGGGGCTTAAATGAGAGGCCTTTTATTATTAGACACAAAATTGGCTTAGCCATGGGAAGCAGAAACTATCTGAAGTAGTGTGGCCTACCCGGATCTTGGGTCGCTGGTCCAGATAATGACCAACCCAGTAGCTTGCTGGCCTGGAGCCCCAGCACCAACCCCTGCCACTGTAATAAACAGGTAGGGATTGCCATCCCGTAGAACCTGAAATAGAGGTCGGCCACAGTAGCCGCCGCCAATTGGGTTGATTTGGTAAGGAGGTGCGGGAAAGGTGCGGGGAATATCCTGAGTTTCAATGAATTGCACGTTGCGCGTGAGATAACGCAGCGAGGCAACGGTGGGCAGAGGCGTGTAGGCTTCGGCACTGATTTGCGTAAAAAAGCAGGCTTGCTCCTGGGGAGACCACTCTTGAATGCCCTTGGAATAGAGTAAGCCGCGTAGGGGAAGGACGTGGCCGTAGCATCGAAATCACTTTCCCCAGACCCACGGGTCAAACGGCTAAAAATCTCCGCCGCCTCGTCAGCCACAAAGGCAGCAGGGGCAGCAGGGGTAGGCGCTTCGGGGGTAGTTGGGTCGGGCGGCAGTGGAGCCTCGGCTAGGGTCTGCTCTGGTGGGGGCGACGCGGCCTCCGGCTGAGGCAGGGCAGGCTGATTCGAGGGAATAGTCTGGGCTGGTGGAGGGGGGGCTTGAGTGGGTGGCGGCGGCTCTGGCACCTCTGGCTCAGGCGGTGTCAAACTTTGAATGTTCAATAAATCAACAAACTCATCCTCCTCTGGCTCTACCTCCTCCGGCGGCGGCGGTGGCGGCACCGGGGTCAGCAGTAACAGACCGTGGAGCACCACAGAAACAACAAACAGGGGGGCAACCCAAGTCCTAACCCAGGGTGGGATCCTCCGTTTTGACTTGACAGACTCTCCCATGACAATAATCAATCCGGTGCGAGAACTGTTGGCTACTCGATGCAGCTGATCCGCCAAACTTTGGCAAACCTTAGAGCAGAAAAGCCCTTGGAAAGAAAAGTCTTGCCAAGGGCTTGCCTCAGAATCACTAACTCTGATTCAGCGCAACCTTACAGTTCAGAAAGAATCGAGGCGTAGCGATCATCAGCCAGAGGCACGTAGCCCACTTCAGGCACAATCTCAGAGGCGTTCTCTAGAACGAACTCCACGAAGGCTTGCACATCAGCGTTGTTGTCCAGGCTGTCCTTCTTCACATACATGAAGAGGGGGCGAGAAAGAGGAACATAGGTGCCATCTTCAACGTGCTCTGGAGTCGGCAGTACGCCATCTACAGCCACGGCCTTGAGGGCATCTTCGTTTTCCAGGTAGTAGGCCAGACCAAAGTAGCCCAGGGCGTTGACATCGCGGGATACACCCAGTACCAGGATGTTGTCATCTTCGCTGGCGGTGTAGTCAGAGCGGCTAGCGCCCTCTTCCCCAACGATTTCATCGGTGAAGTAGTCAAAGGTACCAGAGTCGGTGCCGGGGCCAAATAGGTTGATGGGCTGATTGGGCCAGCTGGAGTCAATTTGGTTCCAGCGGGTGATGGTGCCTTCGGCAGCGGGTTCCCACAGCATCTTGAGCTGGTCAACGGTCATTTCTTCAGCCCAGGTGTTTTCGTTGTTAACCACAATGGTTAGCGCATCGGTAGCCACAGGCACTTCGATGTATTCAATGCCAGCCGCTGCGCAGGCATCCATTTCTTCTTGCTTGATGGGACGAGAAGCACCCGTAATGTCGAGTTCGTTATTGCAGAATTTCTCGAAACCGCCGCCAGTACCAGAAACCCCAACGGTTACGTCAATACCGCGATTGGCCGACATAAATTCCTCAGCCATGGCTTCAGAAATTGGGAAAACGGTGCTGGAGCCGTCAATGGCAATCATGGAGTTCTGTGAAAACGCGCTGGGAGCACTAATGCCCAGGGCGACTACGGCGGTAACAGTCCCAGCCAGGGCGTAGCGATTAAACTTCTGTCTGCTCAGTTTCATACAACACTCTCCGTGGCGTTCTAAAGACACTAAATTCGCCATTACGAATGTTAAAGGAGCAATCCTAAGAGAGGGCCATACTATAAATAAGGGTAGATTCAGGAAAAGTTAATTAAAAATTAAGAGTCCGGAGTTAGGGCTCCTAAATGGCAGGGAGGATACCGGGTTATCAAACGGTCAGGAACGTCCGCAGGCCACCCGTCGCTCTCAAGCTATCCCTAAACTGGCGGCAGAGTAGCCACTTTCCTACTGCCATCAACACGGCTATCTTGGGTAGCTAATTCACTTCTGGAATCTAGCTACCCGGTTGGCGGTTTCTGAAGCGTATAAACCCTGCGCTCTAAATTCTAGGAATTGAGAGTAGTATAAGTTGCTAATTCTAATCTCAGCTAGCCCATCACTGAATTCGCAATGCAGGTGCCTAACACAGGATCCAGACCCGGTGAAGAAACCAGAGCACCTATAAATTGGCGTTTAGGCAAGGCCGTGCTAACCAACCATCCTCGGCTAGCCCAGGGAGCCAAGTACCTGTTCCAGCGGCTGCGTTCCTGGCTACAGCGACCCTGGCTCTGGCTACTGTTGTGGGCTGGGGGGTTAATGCTGCTTAACGCTCCGCAGCAGAGCCTGATGGCCTACGACGAGGGCTACTACGCCCAACAGGCCCGCTGGATGCTGGAAAACAACGACTGGATCACGGTGGGCTGGTGGGGCACGCCAGTGTTCGATCGCACCATCGGCGCGCAATGGCTGATTGCCCTGAGCTACCACTGGTTCGGCATCAGCGAGGGGGCCGCCCGCCTGCCCAGCATGGTGGCTTCCCTGGGAGCCATCTTCCTCACCTGGCGGATTGGCACCCGGCTGCTTCCTCCCACGGCAGGGCTCTGGGGGGCGGCGATTCTGACGGTAATGCCGCTGTGGATGCACTCCACCAAGCTGGCCACCCAGGATATGCTGCTGGTGTTTCTAGAACTGCTGGCGATTTGGGCGCTCTTGCACAGCGAAGACCACCCCCACCAGCGCCTGGGCTGGGGCATGGTGGCGGGGATGGCCCTTAGCCTGGGGTTTCTGGCCAAGAGCGTGATGATTGTGCTGCCTGCAATCGCCCTGCTACCCTACCTGATTCGAGGCCACAAAACCCACCACCACTTGACTAATCTGGGGCTGTACTACGGCCTACTGTTTGGGGCCATCCCCTCCGTCATTTGGCTAGAGCGCAGCGTGGCTCGTTACGGCTCGTTGCCTCTGAAGCAGTTGTTTGAAAAAGTCATTCTGCTGGCCCAGGCTGGGTCTGAGAGTGCCACCACTGCTACCTTTAAATCCACCACCACCTTTACCTATTATCTTTGGCACATTCCCGCCACCACCTTTCCCTGGGCGCTGTTTGCCCTGGTGGGAGCCTGGCTGCTTGGCCGCCATCCCCTGGTCGGTCGCAGAACCCTGTGGTTAGGCTATCCAGCGGTGCTCTTGCTCTTGCTCAGCCTGTTTGACACCCGCACCTGGTACTACTCGCTACAGCTCTATCCCTTCATTGCACTGCTGGCTGCTGTCGGGTTAGATCATGTTGGGCGGCTGTATCGATCGCGCGCCCCCCGCCGCTACCGAGTCGCCGTTGGGCTAAGTTGGGCTATCGGTGTGTTGGCTCTACTGTTAATATCCGCTGCCCTGGCCTTGCTCCTCACCCCCGGTGAGTTGATTTCTGCGGATATTCGCCCCTACGGCTGGCTAGGGCTACTGGGCGGCCTCGGCTGGCTGATGCCCTGGTTCATGGGCCTGTACCGACAGGGCAGAATTTCCTCGACTCAGCAAAAACTCTGGCAGTGGGGCTGGCTGTTAGGGCCGTGGCTGGCCATTGCCGCAGCCTTTTCTACCGGGCTGTGGGGCAACTATAACCCCGATCTCAAAGCTGCCCTGGCTAGCGAGCCCATTGCACCCATCCTGGCCAATAATGCCATTCACATCATTCAGCCAGGGGGCGATCGCGACACCATCCTGCTGACCTTTTACACACCCCACCTGGGCAAGCCCCTGGCCGACTGGAGCCAAATTCCCTCTGAGCACTACGCCTGGGGCAACGGTCAACAAGTGCCCCTACCGCCAGATTCTGGCTACGAAATCATCGCCACCCTTGGCGACTGGCAACTGGTACGCGCCCCGCTGATTCCTGCCATGATTCCGAAGGGTTGACCAATCTCATTACCTTGGGTGTCTCTGGAAGGGCAAAAATCGGGTATTAACGTCAGCCAAGACAAGTTTGGGAAAGGGAAGTCAGAAGTCAGAAGGCTGCGCTCGCCTGACTCCTGACTGCTCCTTTAGAGAGTTGTCCCGCTTGACGTCGATACTTGGGGCAAAAAAATCTCCTAATTTAAATCCAACTATCCATCCAGCGTGTACTCCTAACAGAGCGCACCAAATAGCAACACCAACATGTTTTCGGTTAGTTGCGATGCGGATCTTCCACGATTTCATCCATTGTCTTGGTCTGAAAAAGGCTGCTTTTACAGATTAAAAGTAGCTCAGACCGCTTCGGTTATGCTGCCAGGTTGTGCTGGTGGTGACTGTTTTCTGTGCATTTCTGTTGTGATCTAATAGGCATTATCATGGCTCAAATTAATCCGTTAATTGGCACCTCTGGCTCCGATAATTTCGTGGTTAGTAGCGATCCGTTCAACGGTGTGGATGTTTCTGCACCGGGCCGCCAGGTGGTTAACCAACCCAGCGAGCTAAATGATTTCGCCATTGCCGCTGACCGCTTTGTCCTGGATGGTACTGATCTGGGCATTTCCACCGAGCCAGTCTTCATCAACGGCACAGTGGAGGCCCTAACCGCCAGCGATATCGCCAACGCTAATCTGGTGGTCATTCAGGGCGAGTTTGCCAATGCTGGAGCAGCGGCCACCGCGATCGCTGGTACGGGTGTGGCCAGCGGAGCGGGAGTTTTCGTCTATTTCAATAGCACTCTGCAAATTAACCGCCTGGTCTTTTCCACTGACCTGGGCAGTGCTGAGGCGGATATTTCCATCCTCGGCAACATTCGCACCCTGTCTGGAGCCGAAGCCCGCGACGCTCTGCCTGACTTCAGCGCTGCGAACTTTTTGCGGGTAGACAACACTCTGGTGGGCGACGACAACGACAATACCCTGATCGGTACTGACGGGCAGGACTTTATCGCCGCTGGGGCTGGCGATGATACCCTCGATGGCGGCAGCGGGGCCGATTTCCTGGAAGGGGGCGATGGGGCCGACAGCTTCGCGTTTGCTGGGGATCCCTTTGCTGGGGCGGATGTTTCTGCCCCAGAGCGGCAAATTATCGGCAATGAAGACTCGGTGCTGGATTTTGAGTTTGAAGGCGATCGCTACCGCTTTGACGCAGCTGATTTCGGCGTTTTCGGGGATGTCAACTTTGCCGCCCTGAATGCCAGCGCTCCGGGTGCTGTCGTTCCATCCGGTACCAACGTTATCGTGCTGCTCAATACCGATAACGACAATGACCCGGCTACTCCCTTCCTGGCGGGTACCGCTGCCAACCAAATCGCCAACCTGGTCACGGAGGATGGGGCTGGGTTCTTTGTCTATCACAACTCCAATCTTCAGCTCAACCGGCTGGTCTTTTCTACTAACCTCAATGACCCTACCGCTGATTTGAAGGTGCTGACCCGCCAAACCGATCTCACCGGGCAGGCTGCCATTGATGCCCTGGCGGAATTTTCTGTGGATAACTTCGCCTTTCAAAGCAGAACCCTCGACACCAGCGGCGGCCAGAACATTATTCAAGTTGGCCTGGGTGAAACACTGCAAATCAACAATTTTGGCGGTGTCTGGCGAGGCAGTCATCCGGCCCAAAGTACGGTTGGTGAAATTGACACACTGCGGTTTACGGGAGAAGGATTTACCGCAGAAAATCTACAACTGACCCAGGTTGGCGAAGATCTACAAATCTCTTTCTTGAACGACCCAACTGGCACTCAGGTATTGTTGACCAACTTTGATTTAGACGACCTGGATAACCTGCCCAGCAAACCTGGCTTAACCGGCAACCGAGGCAATATCCTGTTTGGTGACGAAGCAGAGTTTACCGACAGTTTTGATGTCTTCAATGCCGACTCTACCCGTCATCGTCTGTTTAACCGCAATACCGTGACCTTCCTAAACGAGTTAGACAATACCGTCTGGGGGTTTAACCACTCAGCGGATGTGATCAATGCCCAGGGGGGGAACGACCAAGTGTATGGCCTTGGCGGCGACGACCTCCTGCGCGGAGGCGAGGGCGATGATCTCCTGTTTGGCGGTAAGGGGGCCGATACTCTGGAAGGTGGCTCTGGCCGCGACACCTTTGTGTTAGCCGCTGGCGAAGGGCCCGATACCATCCTGGATTTTGAAACTGGCACTGACCTAATTGGCTTAGCCGGTGGCCTCAGCTTCGGCAGCCTGACCTTTGAGAACGACACCATTCGCCTGGGTAACGATGTCCTTGCAACGTTAACCGGAGTGGATGCAACCGCTCTGGGTGCAGACAGTTTCATCACCGTGTAACCAGGCGGCTATCTTGGCTAGCCGCCTCAATAGATTACAAAACCCTTGCTGGCCCTTATCCCCCAGCCCTTTCTCCCAAAATTGGGCAAAGGGCAGTTGGCAAGGCTCAAACCCCTCTCCCAGGATTGGGAGAGGGGTTTGAGGTGAGGGCGGAGCCAAGGCTAAGAGTACTCCATGAAAATAACCATCCCTTTGTAATACGCTCTCTGCCCTTACCCCTGCCCCTCTCCCTCAGGGAGAGGGGTTCTGAATCCGGCTCCCCTTCTCCCCTAAGGAGAAGGGGTTGGGGATGAGCAAAGACTGGACA
>JAAUUR010000236.1 GCA_012031045.1 Leptolyngbyaceae cyanobacterium SM2_5_2 | reverse complement strand
AGACTTTGGCGATTTAGACCTGGGTGGCTTTGACCTGGGTGGCTTTGACCTGGGTGGCTTTGACTTGGGCGGCTTTGTGGTGCAATCCACTGAAACCGGCGATGGCTTTAGCCTGGAGAACTGGGATGGCTTTGAAATGCCTTCGGATCTAGTCGTTCAGGGCGTATTTGGCACGGGCGGCGGTGGCGTGCGTCTGGCCGATGCTGATAAACTCGCCTGGATTGACAGCATCATTGATGCCAGCGTTACCCCACCGCCGCCAACCCCCGTTGCCAGCGACCAGGTTGTAACGGTTCTAACAGCAGACTTTAGTGACGAAACTGGGGCCGCCAGCGCCGATGGCTTTGTGGTGCAAAACCAAGCCGGAGCCACGGTAGATGGACTCTGGAACCTGAGCGATAGGCGGGCCGGGGATGGGGGCCATTCTGCCAACTACAGCTTCTATTTCGGCACGCCGGAGGGCAACTACGCCGTTGGCCCCACGGCGGGCTGGCTAACCTCGCCAGTGGTAGATTTAACCGACCTGGCTACGGCTGAGGTGAGTTTTAACTATTTCCTCAATGCTGAGGTGCTTGCTACCAGCGATCGCGCCAGTCTGCAGGTGGCCAGAGCCGGGGACCGGTTTGCCACCGTCCTGACCAAAGCCGATTTGGTCGTGGATGAGCGCTCCGCCAATAGCTGGCGCAACGCCACGGTCGATTTGAGCACCTACGTAGGAGACGAAATCACCCTGCGCTTTGCCTTTGACACCGTGGATGACCTCTTCAACCAGTTTGAGGGCTGGTATGTGGATGATGTAGTCGTAAGCGGACGGCTGCCCCTGGCTCCCGAACCGCTGACTTTGGCCGAGGAAACGGGTGCTCCTGCTGATACTTTGGCCACTACACCGGCTTCAGCCACCGAGCTATTCCCCAGCCTGGGGTTTGCATCGAATGCGCTAACCGAGCCAGCGCTTTGGGCCAGCCACAGCCCTCCCCAAGACTGGCTGACGACTGACCTGGTCGTTCCAGTCTGACGACCTGGCAAACGTAAGCGCCAGTCAGAACCTTGAGATAGGCCATCTACCCAGCGGGCGGCGGCGAAGCGATCTACGGCCCTTGAGTCCGCGCTACTACCCGTTTGGTTACCCTGCTCTAACGGTAATCAGGATGGCTTTGCCAAGCTCAGTAGCGCTACGCTCAGAGTAACCAGGCCCACCCCTAAGCCCTGCACCCAGGAAAGCTGCTCTTGCAGCCCCAGCCAGGCCAAAACGGCAGTAAGTGCAGGGTTAGCCGCCCCTACCATAGCGGCAGCGGTGGCTCCCACCAGACGAATCCCCAAATTGTTCAGCAGGTGGCCAGCGGCGGTAGCTATGGCCGACAGCAGCGCCCCCACCCACAGCCCCAGCCAGGGCAACCCCTGCAAATCCACCCGCCAGATCAGCAGGCAGATAGCCGACATTACCAGCGTGGTGGCAAAACTGATGCCGGTAAATGGCAGCGGATGCAAAGTCTCAAAGGCTTTTTGCGCTACCACCGTGTAGAACGCATACACCCCTGCCGCCAGCAGCCCAAACCCAACGCCAAACCAGCTCAAGGTACTGCTGTGATCGGTAGGAATGGTCAAACCGCTACCGATTAAAATCACCGCCATAATGCCCCATTGTGGCCAGCTAGGACGGTAGCCAAACCACCACCAGGACAACAGCGCTGTGTATACCGGAAAGGTAAAAAACAGAGTGAGGGCAATGCCAGTGGCCACCAGACCCACCGAAACATACAGCAGCCCCAGGTAGGAAAACATCAATACACCCCCCACCACGGCCAGCCACAGTTCGCGGCGGTGGGTGGGCTGCTTAAGCTGGCGCAAATCACCCCAGAGATTAGGATATACCGGCGGCAACATGACCGCTATCAGCGGCACCCCCAACCCCATGCGCATCACCAGCAGCAAAAAGGAATTGGGCAGGGTAGGGTCTACAAAGCCTCCTGTTTCAACCCAACCAAAGAGAGCGCTTGGGTTAAACAACACCCGCGTTACCAAGTTTTGCACCGCAAAGAAAATAAGCCGCCGACAGAATGACGAAATAGACCCAAAACCGCAACGTTCCTCCCCCTTGACTCCTGGCTCTTTGTATCTTAAGCACTGGGGCGCTAGACCGACTGCTCCTGGGCTCTAGCCACCGAAATTCAGTCAAGGTTGCCGCTCCGCCATGGGGCAACAACCTGAACAATCGCCAGGATCCAGAACCCGCATCGACCCAGAACGCGGGTACGCCTAAGCCCGTGGCGTTGATGGCCTGTCCCTATAAATTGCTCGGTATCCCTAACGCCCCGCTGACCCAGGGACAAACCTGGCAAAACCCCGATGAAACCAAGGCCGCTCAACCTGCCACCGCCGCCACACGTGGTGGACAATCAAGATAATTTCTGGATTCCGGCTCCTGGCTCCTGGCTTTTGGCTCCTGGCTTCTGGCTCCTGGCTGCTCGCCCCGCAAAACTGTCCGAGCAGACGTTGATCCTCTCTTAAATAGGTGGCTTGTCTAGATCAGCCTGGCCGACGGTAAACGTCACTGACATTGGCCGCTCCACTCGCTGAGAGGCCTGACGCAGTTCCATGCCAACTACGAGACCATCATCATCGTAGTCGAGGATGAGATTAGGGGAGATTTGAGCTGTTTCGCCCACTTCTCGGCTGTTAAAGGCGATTTGCAGGATGTCTCGGTCAGGATCGTAGGTAATCTGCATAGGGTAGGTCAGCCTGTTACTCGTGCAAAGCGTGGGGATAATCGCCGTTATCATAGGGTTTTTCGGCAGTATTGGCGCATAGTACCCTAGTGGGCCACCCAAGCTCTGTTTTACCTGTAGCCGTTTCAAGGGGTTAACGGGGCGAGTTGTTGGGGTCAGCCTTATCTTGGCTGGAGGGCAGTTTGTCTACCAGACCCATATTGAAAGCTTCATCGGGCAGTTCTTCTACCCGGTAATAGCCCGGCTCAAACACACCGCCAGGGGTGAAGCACATTTGTCGGAGTTCTACGATTTCTGTTTCCAAAAACATTAAGCGCGAGAGGCGTCGTTCCAGGGCCATTTCAGGGTCTCCTATTCGTCCAGTTGCCAGGGTTCACGATTGTAGTCTTCATCTAGAATGCGTTTGGGCCGCAGGATGAGGATGATCTGACCGCAAATGGCACCATCGGGGGGAGTGGGCGTCCAGGTCAGGGTCAGGTGCTCATTTTCAGCCGTTAAAAAGTAGCCATCGTCGCTCCAGGTGCGAACCGCCCGATCCACCACCACCAGGACGGGTTCGTCAGCGGCTTCGGGGGGGTAGTTGGGCAACTGGCGAGCCTGGGTAAGTAGCCCAACGGGATCTTCGGCTCGAAAAATCACCTGCCAACCGGGAACGGCAATCCAAGCGCCTGGCCCAGTGGAACGCACCATGCCAAAAGGTTGTTCTAGCATAGCCACCGGCACAGCCTTGAGGTCATCCACCGTCAGCGGCATCTGACCCACCACAGGAATCATCCGGGGCAGTTCGCTCTCGGTTTCCAGGCGGTAGAGCGGCAGCATAGGGGCGGGGCGGCTCTTGACCACGGTAAAGTCGGTCAGGAGCTTTTCAATTTGCTGGCGAGCACTAGGGCTTTCAGCAAAGCGCAGCCCTTGGGCAATCAGGCGAGAACGGTCGTGTAAATCGTCTTTTTGGCGGGCCAGCTTCCAGTAATGGAAGGCGATCGCATCCCCTGGCCCCTCCCCAAACCCCGGCGGATTCTCCTTGCGGTAGGAGTATTCTTTAATCGGTTTGACTAATTCCCGCACTGCGTCAGCGTCAAGCCCATGATGAAGGATAAAGGCCGCCGTGCTGGCCCGATCAACCTGGGACAGCACCCGCAGTTCGTACAGAGCATCGCTGCTCGCTCGGTAAAGTGGGCCTGGGTAGCCTCAGCCACACCCACGTTGAGAATTGACTGGTAAACCTGCTCCGCCACCATGATCTGATTCTGGTGAATGGGCTCAAACCCAGTTTCTTCAAAAATTTGCTGAGGGGTGAGGCGGGCTTGCTGTAGGGCTTGGCAGCCCTGGGCCCAATCAACCCAGGTGCCTTCCTTGCGCCGCAGCTTCAGCAACGTGTTCTGCACCGCATCGGTATCAGGGGGGGGAGATGACGAACCAGCGGAATCCATAGCCATAGGTTGGTTGACAAGACAGGAGAATCACCATCCTACTGTGGATAGTGGCTTTACCCCACCACCGTAAGAGATTTTTTGGGGTTGACGCTAGCGCCTCTTTTAAGTCACTATAGTAAAGCGCTTGCCGCATTTGGGGATATAGCTCAGTTGGTAGAGCACTTCAATGGCATTGAAGGGGTCAGCGGTTCGAATCCGCTTATCTCCATTACTTTAGTATAAGCGGCGTTTTGCCCTATTACGTCACGGGCCCAGACTACCTGGCACTAGACTACCGGGCAATCGACCAGGCTTATGTTTGGAGCATGGAGGGAGCGCCATGGGTTTCAGGGCTGACATCTTCTGGCATCGCCCAATGGCTTAGTTTAGGAGCGTTTGCCCAGGAGTTGATCGCGCAGGGTTTTAATGCGATCGCGATATTTGGCAGCATCTTCAAAATCCAGGTTTTTGGCGGCTTCCTTCATCTGCTTTTCGAGCTGGCTGATCAGTTCGGGAATGTCGTTCCAGGGCAGTCATCTTTTTGTTCGTAGGCTTCCTCTAGTTCTTGGGTGTTGAGGCGGCGGAGACTTCTAAAGGAGAGAATGGAATTGCTCTTGCGACGCTGGATGGGTTGTGGGGTAATGCCGTGTTTTTCGTTGTAGGCCGTTTGGATGGCGCGCCGCCGCTCGGTTTCGTCGATGGCTTTGGCCATGCTGTCGGTTAAGTTGTCGGCATAGAGGATGGCCTGCCCGCGCACATGCCGGGCGGCGCGGCCAAATGGTTTGAATCAAAGAGCGCTCCGCTCGGAGGAAGCCCTCTTTGTCAGCATCCAGAATGGTCACCAGAGACACTTCCGGCAAATCCAACCCCTCCCGCAGTAGGTTAACGCCCACCAGCACATCGTAGTTGCCGTCGCGCAAATCCTGAATAATTTCAATTCGCTCAATGGAGTGGATTTCAGAGTGCAGATAGCGCACCCGAACGCCGTGCTCATCCAGATACTCGGTCAGATCTTCGGCCATGCGCTTAGTTAGCGTGGTCACTAGCACCCGTTCTTGACGTAGGGCACGCTCTTTGACCTCCGCCAGCAGATCATCAATTTGGCCCTCCGTAGGGCGTACAAAAATTTCTGGGTCAAGCACCCCGGTGGGGCGAATGATTTGCTCAACCACGTGGTTTTCTGAAATCTGCAATTCCCAGGTGCCGGGGGTCGCTGAAACGAATATGCACTGGTCAACTTTGTCCCAAAATTCCTCAGCTTTGAGGGGGCGGTTGTCGGCGGCGCTGGGGAGGCGAAAGCCATGGTCAATGAGCACCATTTGCGGCTGCGATCGCCGTTGTACATGCCGTGAATTTGGGGGATGGTAACGTGGGACTCGTCAATTACCAGGAGCCAGTCCTTTGGGAAGTAGTCGATTAAGCACTCTGGCGGTGAGCCAGCGGGGCGACCAGCCAGGTGGCGGGCGTAGTTTTCCACGCCGTTGCAGTAGCCGACTTCGCGGATCATTTCCAGGTCGTAGCGGGTGCGCTGTTCCAGACGTTGGGCCTCTAGCAGTTTGCCTTCTTTCTCCAGTTCCTCCAGGCGTTCTTTTAGCTCGTCTTGAATGGCCAGACAAGCCTCCTCTACCCGTTCCTCTGGGGTAACAAAGTGCTTAGCCGGATAGATGCTCAGCCCTTCCATGCTCTGTAGGGTAGCGCCGGTAATCGGGTCGTACGTAGCGAATCGCGTCGATTTCGTCGCCAAAGAACTCCACGCGGATAATCCGATCTTCGTAGGCAGGGCCAATTTCCAGCACATCACCCTTGACCCGAAATTTGCCCCGGCCTAAATCCAGGTCGTTGCGCTCGTACTGGATGGAGGCCAGATCCCGCAGCACCTGGCGCTGGTTAACTTCCATGCCCACCTGTAGCGGGATGGACGCCTTCAGGTACTCGGCGGGGATCCCCAAGCCGTAAATGCAGCTAATGGAGGCCACTACAATCACATCCCGCCGCTCAAACAGAGAGCGGGTGGCGGAGTGGCGGAGCATATCGATTTCGTCGTTAATGGAGGCGGTTTTGGCGATATAGGTATCGGTGACCGGAATGTAGGCCTCCGGCTGGTAGTAGTCGTAATAGCTGATGAAATACTCCACCGCATTGTCGGGGAAGAATTCCCGCAGTTCATTGCAGAGTTGGGCCGCCAGGGTTTTGTTATGGGCCAGCACCAGGGTAGGCTTGCCGATATTGTTAATCACGCGGGCAATGGTATGGGTTTTGCCAGTTCCCGTAGCGCCCAGCAGGGTTTGGTAGCGGGTTTGCTCTTTTAGAAATTGGGTCAGCCCGGCGATGGCCTTTGGCTGATCGCCCATGGGTTCAAAGGGAGCTTGAATATTGAAGTCGCCCATAGGATAGCCCCTTAGGAACCGTACAAAGACACTATTACGTTTCTTTATGATGACTGATTTTGAGGGAATTGGTGGTCACAGCCATTACTTTTAGGGGATAGTCGATGAGCCGCCCGCGGCTACGTTTTGTGATGTTGCCGGATGAGCCAGTCGCCTACCAGTAGGATTTGGACTAGCAGACGAATCGGGTACAGATGCCTTCCATTTTCATTTCCTATCGACGTAGTGATAGCCAGGCCGATGCTGGCCGCATCTATGACCGATTAGCGGCCTATTTTGGCCCCAGGGAGGTCTTCAAAGATGTGGATGACATCCCACCAGGGGTGGATTTCCGCGACTATCTCAACACCACCTTGAACCAGTGTTGGGTGGTTGTAGTGGTGATTGGGCCAGGCTGGCTCACGGCCACGGATAGCTCCGGTCAGCGGCGGTTGGATAACCCGGCGGACTGGGTACGGGTTGAAGTGGAAGAGGCGCTCCGGCGTGACGGCGTGCTAGTAGTGCCGCTGTTAGTGGGCCACGCAGCTATGCCCAGGCCCGATCAACTGCCCGATAGCTTACAAAATTTGGCCTATCGCAACTGCGGCGAGGCTAGGCCAGATCCAGACTTTCATCGCGATATGAGTCGGCTGATCGCCAGGCTAGCGCCATACCTGCATCCGGCCAGTGAACCGTCGCCGGCGGCTCCGCCTCTTCCCTGGCCTGCCAAGCCCCAGCCGTGGAACCGCGATCCCCTCTCCCTAGGGCTATCGCGGCAGCGGTTTTTGAAATGGCTGGCTGGGGTGGGTTGGGGCTGGCGGGCCTCTGGGGTACTCGCTGGGTGGTGCCGCAACTCCTGACCCTACAAACCACCTCATCACCGCCCGATGCCGACAATCCCGATGCCGACAATGCCCGCAACCCCGACGCTGACAACACCTGGGACACGGAGACAGCAGGCGCGGGTACAGTGTCAGCCCCTGATCTTCGGCCATTAGAAGACCTGTTGCAGGCTGAGCAATGGGAAGCCGCCGATCAAGAAACCTTAGCTATTTTCCAGGCGGTTCTCGCGGCTGATGCCGATGGGTGGATGGATGCCGACGGCTTTGTAGACTTTCCCTGCGCGACATTGCAGCGCATCGATCAGCTCTGGAGCAGGGCGAGCAACGGCAAATTTGGGTTTAACACCCAACGGCAAATTTTTATAGACGCCTATGATGGGACTTCAGGCGATGACATTGACCAGCCTACCTTTCTCTGTTTCCTAGAGCAGGTGGGCTGGCGCAAGGTGTGGGAAACCAATGACTCGCTTCAGGTTGTCTACAGCCTCGATGCTCCGGCTGGGCACCTGCCCTGGAAGGCCATTTGCACCGGCTCAGATTACTGTGATGCCTCCCTAAATGAACTCCAATGGTATGCCGCCCTACTGCGTCAGCTTGAACGGTGTGGGTAACGGCTACTGCCAACCGTCTAAATCTTGCAGCCAGGTTTGAGTGAGCTGAAGCCACTGAGTACGGCGACGCTCGAAGTCTGCGGCAATCCAGATCAAGCCAATACCAACGACAATGCCCACCACCCACTTGATAAAGGGATAGGCAGAGTTCAGCAAAATCAATTGATTTAGCGCATTAAGGGCAAACACCAGGGTGCCAGTGGTACAAAAAAGGCGCGGGGTGACGGCAGAGTAGACCAGCGGCGATCGCTCCCAGCCCATCACCCCCACCGGCAGGCCGTCCACC
>JAAUUR010000235.1 GCA_012031045.1 Leptolyngbyaceae cyanobacterium SM2_5_2 | reverse complement strand
GGCATGGGGGTGGGTGGGTAGGTGGGTGGGTAGGTGAGTAGGTGGGTAGGTGGGTGAGTGGTCGGGGAAGGAATAAATAAGTATTTAGACAGGATTAGGGAGATTTGGCGTGATGTCTGGGAGATTTGTGAGCAGGCATCACGATTTAAAGGTTTACCAAACTGCTTTTGAAGAGGCGATGCATATTTTTGAAGTTTCTAAGACTTTTCCAGTTGAAGAGCGATATTCACTCACAGATCAGATGCGCCGATCGTCCCGTTCAATTTGTGCCAATTTGGCAGAAGCCTGGCGTAAACGCTGCTACGAAGCTGCCTTCGTTGCTAAGTTGACAGGCTGCGCTGCCGAGGCTAATGAAACTCAGACTTGGATAGCTTTTGCCGTCCGTTGCCAGTATCTTTCGCCCGAAGTTGGACAAACCCTCACCGAAGCCTACGACAAAATTTCAGGCATGCTAGTCAACATGATCCGTAACTCCCATCAATGGACAACCTCCAAGCTCTAACTACCTAACCCCCACTCCCCACTCCTCCCACCAGCCTGCTGCTCCAGGCCGAAGTCCAAAGCCTAAAACTAAAAATGAGAATTGCTGCACACCGTGCGAGTAGCCATTTCCCTGGCCCCGTCCAAATTATTCTTAAAGAACCAGGTGAGCAACCCGCCTAGCAGTGCCAAAAAGCTCAGGAAAACGGTGTTTAACCTCAAAATAAACTCTAGCTGACTCTTCAACAACTCGATAGGCAGGTCAACCCTTCATGCTTCTACCTTACTGTCCTGTTCTGTGAATTCCTTATCAAGTCGGTATCTGAGCGTTTTGTGCGGGCATACTAGGCGGGTGGACAGCCCAAAGATTTAGTATCAGCTTTTCGTCCTCTACCTAGCAGTAACGTTGCTCATCCACCGAGTTTTATGGAGCGTTTGGCCAACATGACTATTGAGAAGATCGTTGAACAGGCCCTGCAAGATGGCTACCTAACGCCAGCTATGGAGGCCGAAGTAGGTCGCATTTGCGATACGGCCTCTGAGCTTTCCATCGAAGAATACATGGCCCTTGATCGCCTGATGGGGGCACTGCTTACCGGGGAGGTGGTGGCGGTTCCGCGTAAGCAATTTATCAACGTGATGGAAGAGCTAGTGCTGACGGAAGCCATTTCCCGCGTTGCCGAAATTGAAGCTAGCTCAGACACCACCCTTGATCTGGGTGACATTGCCGCCTATGCTCTGAACCGTCTGCCCCCTCTCTATGCCACCACCGAAGAAGGGGCTAACTTTCAGCGCGAAACGGCTCGCGGTGAACTCTCAGCCCTGATTGCCGAGCAGGTCAGACAGGCTATTGCCCGTAGCCTCGACCAGCCCGACTTTTATCCCGAACGCCAGACCATTCAGAAAAAGGCAGGCGACAGTGTGCTTACCCAGGTTAGCTCGCTGCTGCAAGACCACGCCTATAAGTTTGAGCCAGTAGCTCAGAAGGGGTAATACCAAATCTCTAAAATGAGACTACAAACCATTGCTGTACAAAGCCCCTTGCCCCAATAGTTGGGTGAGGCTTTGGGGTAAGGGCAAGGGTAGCGAGACCCGGCTACCTTCCTGCCAGCCAACTTCTCAGCACCCGCCAACGATGCCGCCAGGTAGGTAATCTTAGCCAGTAAGCCCAGCGGCGGGCGGCGGCACCTAACTGTCCAGTCAGGCAGAGGCCAAAGCCAAAGACGATAGCTTCGTCCTGCCCCAAGGTCAGCATATGGCCCAGGTGGTGGTAGCAGAAGGGGCGCAGTGGACGGTGAGTGGCTAACGCCCACAGGTTGTGAGCCGCGATGGGTGCCGCTTGAAAGGCGGATTGGGCCGTCATCGGGGCTCGTTCTTGATGGTGGGTGGGCATAGCGGCCATATCGCCTAGCACCAAAACATTGTCGTAATCAACCAGTTGCAGGGTAGGCCGGACAATACATTGGGCCAGGGGCGTTGTCTTCGGTTCCTCGGATCCTGGCCAGGCATGAGGCACCGTGCCTACGGTCCAAATTACCAGGTCGGCTTGGCGCTGATGGGTTTGCCCATGATGATGGTAAATCACCCGACCAGCCTGCACCGCTTGGATAGAGGCATGGGTGTACACGTCAATCTGGCGCTTGGCCAGGGCCCTGGCTGCAGCCCGCTGAATGGGAACTGGCAGAGATCTGAGAATGATGGAACGTCGATCTAAGATCGCAATGCGGCCACGATGACCTAGCCGATCGGCTAACTTGCAGGCCAACTCCACTCCGCTAGGCCCGGCCCCAGCCACTACCACGTCTATGGGGCCATGGGTGCACTGGTCTTCTAGCTCAGCCAGCCGTTGCGACAGAATCCAGGCATCTTCTAGGGTGGCAAACGGCATGGCGAGCTGGCTGCCTGGCACAGTGGGAGGGCGGATCTGACTGCCCAGGGCAACGACCAGATAATCGTAAGTGATCTCATTTTTCTGGCGCAGGGTAATACGCTGCTGCTTGAGGTCAATGGCCGTTACCCAGTCTTGGCAGTGCTGAATGGCAGTAGATGCCAGCAACTCACGGTAGGTTGGGGCAATGTGCCAGAGTTTAAGTTCCTCGGTTAGCCGTTCGTAAAGTAGGGGGTGAAGGTGAAGCGATCGCGCGGTTCTACCAGTGTTATTCGCAGGGGATGGGGAGAGCGCCGCTGGTAGCGTTGTAGGGCCAGGGCGCAGTACAAACCGCCAAAGCCGCCACCTAGGATGCATACATGGGGGGCGACCTGACCGTTCTTAGCCTCGCTAAAGCGGTGAGTCATAGATTTCAAGGGCTTTGCAGTACCTAGCAGACGGTCTACGTGGACGGTGAAGGTTCAGCGGGTAAGTTAGACGGCTGGTCTACCTCTGTAAGCATGCCCACAGGATGCTTGGGTTAACGATAACCATGTCCGAAAATGGCCAGACGTTTGGGCCTAACCCCGCTACAGTCAGGAGGTAGACAATTGATGGGCGGGCATGACTGGCTTAGATCCGGATAGCTGTTATCAAGCGGTGCTGACTCGCGATCCTCGGTTTGATGGCATTTTTTTCGTGGGTGTTTCTACCACCCGCATTTACTGCCGCACCGTGTGTTCGGCCAGAATGCCCCAGAAAAAGAACTGTACGTTTTACGGCAGTGCCGCCGCTGCGGAACAGGCGGGGTTTCGCCCTTGCTTGCTCTGTCGTCCAGAGTTGGCCCCTGGCCAGGCTCCCATCGATGCGCCGGAACGGTTAGCCACTGCTGTGGCTAGACGCATTGAAGAGGGTACCTTTACCCAACAACGCTTTGGGCAGTTGGCTGAGGAACTGGGGGTAAGTGAACGGCACCTGCGGCGAGTTGTTCAACAAGCGTTTGGGGTTTCGCCGATTGAATTGCTACAAACCCATCGCCTACTGTTAGCCAAACGCCTGCTGACTGATACAGCGCTACCCATGGCCGATGTGGCCTATGCCAGCGGTTTTAGTAGTTTGAGGCGGTTTAATGCCCTCTTCCGGGAGCGGTACCGGCTCAATCCATCTCAACTTCGGCAGGCTAAAGCCCCTACTCCAGCACCGCAGCACGTGGTGTGTGAGTTAGCCTATCGACCGCCCCTAGATTGATCGGCATTGTTGAGCTATCTGGCTGAGCGAGCTGTCGTCGGAGTAGAACGGGTGGAGGGCGATCTCTACCTCCGCACGGTGAGCTTAAGGTCGCACCAGGGCTGGATACTGGTTGAAACTGCCCCTCGTCGTAATACGCTGCGAGTGACCCTTTCACTGTCGCTGATTCAGGTGTTGCCAACGGTGTTAGACCGGGTTAAAGCCCTGTTTGACCTGGCCGCCGAGCCTCAGCAGATTGCCGCCCACCTGGGTGAGCTGGCCCGTCATCATCCAGGGTTGCGGGTACCCGGAGCCTTTGACGGTTTTGAGATTGCCGTGCGGGCAATTTTGGGGCAGCAGGTCAGCGTTAAAGCCGCTACCACCCTGATGGGGCGTTTCGTCCAGCGGTTTGGCGAGTCTCTAGCCGAACCCAGGGGCACGCTGACTCATTTAACCCCCAGGGCAGAGCGAGTTGCCCAGGCGAGTGGCGATGAAATAGTTACTTTAGGCATTGTGGGCACGCGGGCCAGATCCATTCAGGCTTTGGCCCAGGCTGTCTCGGAGGGCAGAATTTGCCTCTCTCCTGATCGGCCTGTTGCTCAAACTATGGCCCAGCTTCAGGAAATCCCTGGCATTGGGCCATGGACAGCTCACTATATTGCCATGCGGGTGCTGGCCGATCCAGATGTTTTTCTCCCTACCGACCTGGGTATTCAAAAAGCTTTGGGCGAAACCAACCCCCGGCAAATCCTGGCTCAGGCGGCTCGGTGGCAACCCTGGCGCTCCTATGCCACCCTACATCTTTGGCAATCTCTCCAGCGGCAGGCCGTACCCGGCGCGCAACCGGTTCATGCCTAGCTGCATAACAAGTGATGCCTTGACCCAGCAGGAATGACAGCAGCAGGACGTAAACCAGCCCCCGTCAATTTATGGAGCCGGTATCTGACGATGACCACCTTCATCACGTTTTTTGACAGCCCAATTCAACCCCTCCGCCTGGTTTCGGATGGGCGATCGCTGATTGGCCTGTATATGGCCGCTGAAAAGCACGAGCCAACCTTTGAAGCTGACGTTGTTCAGGATGCGGCGGTGGCCCCATTTCCAGAAACCAGACAACAACTCACGGCCTATTTTGCCAGCCAGTTAACGGAGTTCACCCTACCCCTACACCTACAGGGCACACCCTTTCAGCAGCAAGTTTGGGAGGCGCTACTGACCATTCCCTACGGCACAACGTTGTCCTATGGTGAGTTGGCCGGGCAGCTTGGCCAACCAAAAGCCTCGCGGGCGGTGGGCTTGGCTAACGGGCGCAACCCAATCTCAATCATCGTGCCCTGCCATCGGGTAATTGGGGCAAATGGTCGACTCACGGGCTATGGCGGTGGCCTTGAGCGCAAGCAGTGGCTCCTCGACCATGAGCGATTGACTCGGATGGCAGACTCAGGCTAAGGGCTAGCCAGCAAGTCAATAATCATCCCTTCCTGGGCTAAGCAGGCTTGGGGAAAAACGGCTTGAATCTGGCTTTCTAACTGGTCGAGGTAGGCATCGTCGTGGCAGGGGTTGTGATGAAACAGCACCAGTCGCTCTACGCTACTGGTTTGAGCGACGGTAACCCCTAACCTCCAGGGTGCTAGCTGGTAACTTTTGGGGTCGGAGTAGGCTGTATCCGCATAGGTGCCATCAAAAATCAACACATTGGCCTGATTGGCTAGAAAAATCAGGTTAGGATCGGGGTTTTCTCGGCCAGAGTCAGTATCACTGGCGTAGACTATAGCTCGATCTCGCCAGTTGACCCGATACCCCAGGGCGCTGGTATGCCGGTTCAGACTGAGCGCCTCAACAACCACATCATCTAGCTCAATGCGGCAGCCAGGCTTGATGTTGTGAAACGTCATCTGAGCCTTCATTGTTTGCAGCGGCTTGAAGAAATTAGGTCGCAACATTTGATCCATCAAACATTGCTTAATAGATGCCCCATTAAGAGCAGGTGCGCCATAGATATCCAGGCAGGTAGCTGGGTCAAAAGCCGGGTAGAAAAAGGGAAACCCCTGAATTCGATCCCAATGGGTATGGGTAAAAAAAGATGCACGTTCACGCCGTTGCGCTGCTGAGAAAGCTGCTTTCCCAGCGCTCGTAGGCCAGAGCCGCCATCAAAAATCAAATGTTGGTTGCCTACTCTAACTTCAACGCAGGCGGTATTGCCGCCATAACGCACCGTTTCGGGGCCGGGGGTAGGAATATTGCCCCTCACACCCCAAAATTTTACTGAAAACTCTAGATCGGGCTTTCGCACTAAGTTGTGCCCACGCTCAGCCGTTTCCGCTGGGGTTGGTACATTCGGTGGGTTGGCAGGCTGAGGCATGCAAAGAATAGGGACTACGGAACTAGGGAGTTTGGTCAGTGGTGTTCGTGACCAGAGGGTCGCGCCAAAACGTCAGGGCATCGCTAATCGGCTGGAGGATAGTGCCGGGATAGTAGAACTGGAGAATACGGGCGTGACTCCAGCCCAGGTTTCCCAAGTTATAGGCTCCGGTTTGGCTCAACCCAACGCCGTGGCCCCAGCCACCGCCAACAAAGCGGTACCCCATTAGCTGTGGAGCAACTGGTTGAGGAGTGCCTGGTGCTTGGGCCGCACCTACGGCTGAAGCAGCCTGACTAGCCCCAGAATTGGCGGGCTGGTAGATGGGTTCAACGTAAAATAGCAAACTACGAGGGGCGGCAAGCACTCGAACAATCTCATCCTTTTCTAGACGGACAACACCGAGATCGGTTTCAATTTCCAAGATTTGAACGCGACCGGACTTGGCTCGTTCAACTATCTTCATACTGACCACCCGATTCAGCCCAGCTAGAGGATGCTGCCGTCGCTCTAAAAATGTCTTCAGGTCTTGGGTAATTTCCGCCAGGCTACTCTCATAACGCCAGCGAAACAGCCGCCAGGTGTCTTCATTAAAGCCTTCGTCAATGGCCAGGAAGGCTTTGATGGTTTCCTCCGAATCGAGGGGATAGCGGGCCAAATCCCATACGCTGTAGACAGAATCGACGACGGAACGCAGGTAGGGACGGTCTGGCCCATTCCACACATCGCTGAAGGGGGCTGTAACGCCGCCCGTAGTGGAGGAATACAGGGCATCTACCAGTTCGTTTTGATAGGTAAGTACCTGCCCAGAGGTAACCTGAATCGCCCGATCGGCCACTGGGACCGTGCCCGTCAAGCCTCGATAGACCTGGCACTGGGTATCGGCGCAGAGCTGGTAATCGTCAATTTCAAACCGTCTGAGGTTGCGAAGGGCGTAGGTGCGGGCCAGAATAGCCTGGGCCTCAATAGCCGGGACTGGGGCACCAGGGCCAATTTCGTGGGGACTACCCCGCGCAGGTAGGTTTCGATGGGAACGTTGTTGACCAGCGTGTAGGTGCCGTAGGTATTGGGCTGAAGCCGCAGTGTCCCGGCATAAACGCGGTTAACTACGGGCTCTCCCGCCTCAATCACCCGAATCTGTCCGCTGCTAGAACGGAGATCGAGAGTATCGCGATGGTAGCGATAGCCATTCGCTTCAAAGAAGGTTTTTGAAATCTGCCCTAGAACCTGGCTGTCTAAATGAACGTCGTTGAATCCCTGATCCTTTAGATTCTGGACTAGGAGCCGCCGTAACAGTGGCGTGTTGTAGGCCTCACGGTTAGCCCACACCTCCCAGCCACCGGGTTGGGCAATTTCGGGCTCAATGCCCCGCTGCCGCCACTGATGGGCGCTGTACTCGGCACTTTCAAAGCTGCGGTGGTTACTGAGCACAACCCGCTCACTCAGGGTTGTTTCGGGTAAGGGGGTAGGGGTAATGCCAAGGACAACTTTAGTGGTTGTCACGGTTTGAGGCTGGCCATTGGTGGAGAAACTGAGGGTCAGCTGTTCTCCGGGTAATGCTTCAAGGGTGAGCTTATCTTGCTGTTCCTCGCCAAACCGCTGCACAATGCCCACCTCAATGACCGGGTTTTGCGCAGCCTGCACCACACCGCCCGTCCAGCTTACCAGGGTCAACGTCAGGCCGCTAGCCCAGCCCAGCCCCCGAACTGACCTCGCCCCTAACCGGCTCAAGTCGCCGACAGGGGCAGATATTCGTTGGCCAAAACCTTCTATCATCTAAACCTGCTGTGACAACGAGACAGACCTGTGCAACCATTGCTACCAAAGCATTCTAACGCCTTCGCAGAAAATTGAACCTGACCATTGCCCCACCCGCTGTTGGGGCAGTACTCCGCCCGGCTAAAGTGGCGTTTACAACCCTGGCTTGGGGTCTGCTGATGCCTCTAAAGCTAGCACCATACCTCGGCTGTAGGTTAACGAGGGCGACAGCCGATGGGCCGCTGAGCCGGGTATCCCTTGCTTGAGGGTGACTTGAAGTACCTGGGTACTCTGGACGGCCAGGGCCAGACGATGGGATGGAGTGGGGCTAAGCACCGCAAATTGCCAGTCTTGCCCGTCGGCCTGCGGTGCCGTTGGTCTTAGCTGAATAGCAGGTTCCCGTTCAGTTTGAAGCTGAAACCCAAACTCCCTCAAGGGCAGATAAAGTCCTAGCCCACGGGCTTTGGCGTAGGCTTCCTTCAGCGTCCAGTGGTCGAAGAAATACTCTCGCTGGGCCGCAGGGGTTAAGGGTTGCAACTCCTGCTGTTCTTGGGGGGTAAAGCTCGTTTTG
>JAAUUR010000234.1 GCA_012031045.1 Leptolyngbyaceae cyanobacterium SM2_5_2 | reverse complement strand
CAAAGGGTTGGTGAATCCACGGGTTATCGGGCAGATGCACGACGTAATAGTCGGGCTCAATGAAGGACGCGGCTTTGTACCAGAGCACGGCGGTGCGAATTTCTTCGATGTAGAAGCCGTACTTGTGCTTCAGCCAGCTAATGGAGCGGTCTAGGCTGTGGCCAGAATCAACCAGGTCATCCACCAACAGTACGCGGCTGCCCAGGCCAGCGGTGGTCATACTGAGGTCGCGAGAGAAGGTGATGGTGCCGCGAGTTCGGCCATCGGTGCCACCGTAGGAGGCGGTGGAGAGAATCGCCAGGGGCGCATCAAACAGCCTACAGAGAACATCCCCGACCCGCAGCCCGCCCTTGGCCAGGCAGACAATCTGGTTAAACTCCCATCCCGATACGTAGATTTGGATGGCCAGTTTTTCGATATCCCGGTGGTAGTCGTCCCAACTTACGTGAAAATCAGCCATAGCCGCCATCTGAGAAAACGCCAAGCTTTAGCCTGGTAGCCAGTTATCCCACGGGCGACAATTGTCAATCTGGATAGGGATAAGACCACGTGCTATGGGGGAAATAATACACTGAGGACGCTATCTTAATCTGATCCTTACCGAGCACTGTATCTATGCCCCCTGACGTTTCCCAGTCGATATCTGCTTCCTCTGCACCTAAGCCGTTTTCTCTGGCGGGCAAGCTAGCCTTTGGAGCAGGCGACATTGGGCCAGGGATGACCGCTAACCTGCTGGCGTTTTCGTTTTTGATTTTTTTGACCACAACAGCAGGGCTGAGTCCAGTGGCGGCGGGATCAGTCCTCGCCATTGGTCGAATTTGGGATGCCGTCAACGATCCGCTGATTGGCTATTTAAGCGACAACACCCGCACCCGCTGGGGCCGTCGCTACCCCTGGATTGTGCTGGGAGCGTTGCCTTTTGGTTTAACGTTTTTTCTCACCTGGGTGGTACCAGGCTGGGAAAGCGATACGGCCAAGTTCTGGTATTACGTGATTATGTCACTGCTGTTTCAGGTGTTTTACACCGTGGTGAACCTGCCCTACACCACCCTCACCGCCGAACTCACCAAAGATTACGACGAGCGCACGGAACTGACGGCCTTTCGGCTGGGCTCCTCCTTGGTAGGGGCGATTGCCGCCCTGGCCTTGGGGCTGGTGATTTCTAACCTGGTTAAAGATAGCCGTCAGCAATACCTGGTGCTGGCAGCGGTGTGTAGCGTGCTGTCGGTGCTGCCGTTATTTTGGTGCGTGATAGGCACCTACCCCTACGCAGTGGAGCGGCGAGCGTTGCAGCCAGCTACGGATCCTAACGCAGAAGAGGATCTATCCTTTTTGAAACAGGTCAAGCTGGTGCTAAAAAATCGGGCTTTTTTATATGTGGTGGGCATTTACCTGTTTGCCTGGCTGGCCTTGCAAATGACGGCCAGCGTCATCCCCTTCTACGCCACCTTTTGGATGGGGCTAGATTCCTACTTCTTGGCGGCGCTGCTGGTGCAGGGCACCGCTATTTTGATGATGGTGGTGATTAATCTGCTGAGCCGCCGCTTTGGTAAGCAGGAGGCCTTTTATGTGGGGTTGGGCACCTGGGTGATTGCCCAAATTGCGCTGTTTTTTATTCAGCCGGGGCAGGTAGCGGCGTTGTACTTGCTCTGCATCGTAGTGAGCTTTGGGGTGGCGGCGGCCTGACTGGTGGTGCCCTGGGCGTGATTGGCTACCCGATGTGATTGAGCTGGACGAGTTGCAAACCGGCCAGCGACGGGAAGGGATGTTCTACGCTTTTATGACACTGCTGCAAAAATTTGGCCTGGCCGCTGGGCTGTTTCTAGTGGGCCTGGCGCTAGAAAAGTCTGGCTTTGTGTCAGAGGCGGCCCAACAGCCAGACTCGGCCCTTCTGGCCATTCGTATTCTAATTGGCCCACTGCCGATGGTGTTGCTGCTGCTGGCCATTGCCCTGGCCTGTTTCTACCCCATTAACCGACAGAGACATGCAGAAATATTGCTGCACCTGGCAGAACGTCGCCGCTCAGAGCCCTAGCGCAGGAGTTGCTTAACAGGTAGCGGGTATCAGGTAGCGGGTACGCCGAAGACCACCACTCGGAGTTCTAGCGCAGGAGTTGCTTAACGGTGCTGAGCATGTCGTCGGGGCGGAAGGGTTTGGTGATGTAGGCGTCGGCCCCCTGCTTCATGCCCCAGTAGCGGTCAAACTCTTCACCTTTCGACGAGCAGATAATAACCGGGATGGCCTGGGTGCTGGCAGTATTTTTAATCCAGCGGCAAAGCTCGTAGCCGTTCATGTTGGGCATAACGATATCTAACACCACTAGGTCGGGCGGGGTGGCCTGGATCATGGCCTGGGCTTCTACCCCATCTTTGGCTTCTACCACGGTTAGACCGGCCTTGAGCAACAGTCCGGCGATCATTTCCCGCAGGGTTGAACTGTCATCCACAATTAAGACTGTACTCATGCCCTCTGCCTCGCTGCCGGGATAGCCTGCCCCTTACTCCGTTGCTATTATGGCCAATTTACGCAAACTCTAACAGGGAAATTGGCGAGCGAGGCCAAAGCTGTTACAAAATCTCTAAAACTAAAGAATAGGCCGGGATTGCTCCAATTTTCTTCAGATTGTCTTTACGTTAGGCCGCTATGTCCTCTGTCTTGTCTCCCATTAGAAAAATCTCACTCCCTGGCTAAGGCTTGTAAACAGGCCACAAAGGTTCGGTAGTCTTGGGCGGTGTGTTGCCAAACGTGAGGATACTTTTCCACCAGGCGTGCAACTCGCTCTGAATCTAGCTCGTAGCCGTAGAGGTTGCGGACAACATGACGAAAACCCAAAAATTCTCGCAGGGCTGCCGCCGTAGCAGAACGCAGAACCGCTGGGCGACCTTCGCGCTCGGTAGCCATACGGTCTAATAAGCGCTTGTGCCAATCTGACCCAGCTAGTAAACCTCCATTTAACTCGGTAGCGATGAGTTGCAGGATTTTTTCGCAGCTGGTGTAAAAGTTATGGAGTTTAAGGGCTAGATTTTCGTAGAACAGCTCAGAGCGCTGCGGTTCTTGAGCAATCGCCGCATTGACCTGGTCAATGCTGAGTTCTAGGCGCTCTAGGCAGCTCAGTTCCATCTCAATGTCGGCGGCGAGTTCGCGCAGCCGGGCAGGATTAGTCTGGCCCATGAATATCCAGGCCGGTGTCAAGCACCCGCTGCTTAAAGTAGGGGTCTAAATCGTCTAAAGGCTTGAGATCAACCCAGCGCTGGCTGCACTCGTTGACTGCGGCTACCGCTTCGAAGAAGCGGGCTTTGGGGATGGGTGCGGCGGCAATGTCCAAATCAGAGTCGTCTTGGAAGCGATCGCTCAATAACGACCCGAACACCATCACCCGTGTTGCCCCAAATTGCTGGCGCAGCACTGAGGCGATGGCGTTAACCTCTTGCCAGGCCAGCTTTTTGGCTTGCTGTTGGGCAATCTGCTGCTCAGCCCTGACCTGGCGCCAGTAGTCGATATATTTGGGATCCACAACCATGACGTGTGCTGGGTTGGCTCTGGACAGGTGCATTGCTGACGCGAAGGCACCCTACGGGATGGGGGTTCGTTGCGTGTAGCTCTGGGCAGATGCATTGCTGGCGCGAAGGCACCCTACGAGATGGGGTTGCGTTGCGTGTAGCTCAATCCTACCGCAGAGAAAACTTGCGCACCGCCAGTAAACTGCCCATTAGGCCAACCAGGGTACCCAGGCCGATGAGTGCGGCGGGTAGCAGTAGCAATTGCCGGGAGGTCAGGCTTAGCCCCTGGGCTAGAAACTGGATGAAATCGGCCTGTTGGGAGGCCACTTCCATCAAAAACTTTTGGACGCCAGACAGTAAGGCCCAGGCCACGACCGCTCCTGCGATCCCAAAGGCAGCACCCTGGAGAATGAAGGGCAAATAAATCCAAATTCGCGTGGCCCCAACCAGCTGCATGACCTCAATTTCGCGGCGGCGAGCTAGCACAATCAGGCGGATGGTGGTGGTGATGACCGCAGTAGCGGTAAGGGTCAAAATCGCAATCACAAAGGCGCTGGCCCAGCGTAGGCCATCGTTGAGTTGGGCTAGGCGGGTAACGGCTTCATCCACATAGCGGACTTCGTCTACTCCTTCCATCTGCTGAAGCTGGGTGGCGATCTCCGGTACTGCCTCAGAATCCCTGGCTTTTACCTTCAGCTCATCCACCAGAGGATTTCCCTTCAGTTGTTCTGTGGCACCTTCAATATCTGACACGCCCAGGTCTTTAACGAGCACGGCCCAGGCTTCTTCCTTGGTAACGGGCGTAACCGCCACCACATTGGGGATCGCGGCTACCGCAGGCTGCATATCGCTGGCTTGAAAACCGCTCTGGAGGTAGGCAGAGACCTCTAACTGGCTGCCGAACTGATTCAACAACCGCTCCAGCTGCCAGGTCGATTGCAGACTGATGCCAAACAAAAATAGCAGCACCGTAATCGTGCTAATGGCGGCCCAGTTCATCCAGCCGCCGCGTCGCAGACCCAGCAGAGTTTCCCGCAGCAGGTAGTCAGATTTGGTGATGAACTTGAGCATAGCCACCTCTCTACATAGGCTTACAGCACATGGGCCTAAAGGTCTCCATCTAGCGTTCGACCATTTAACCAAACGCTAACTACAGCATGGTACACGCTATTGATCGGGTTGAACCTGGTCAGGGGCGGCGGTCAGTTAAGAAAATCTGCTAACAATTTCGCCTATGCAATCCTACACCCATTGCCGATCCCCAGGTAGGATAGGCCGTAGCCGCTGCTGTCTCCATAAGTAAGGCCGAGTTGTTGGCATGCTTAATCCTCCCACTGCACTGATTTCACCACCCCTGCCCGAACGCTGGCCACGTTTTGAGTCGCCCCTGAGATTAGGCATTTTGGCCTCTGGCAAAGGTAGTAACCTGGAGGCCATTGTTGATGCGATTCAATGTGGAGCCCTGCAAGCCCAGGTTCAGGTTGTAATTTACAACAATCCAACTGCTCAGGTGGCTGACCGGGCTGAGCGCCTGGCACTGGCCAGGGTACTGCTTAATCACCGGGATTACCCTAGCCGCGAAGCCCTAGACCAAGACATCATTGCGGTTTTGCGGACCTATGGTGCCGATTGGGTGATTATGGCCGGCTGGATGCGCTGCGTCACCCAGGTGTTAATTGAGGCCTTCCCAAACCGAGTGCTGAATATCCACCCCAGTCTGTTGCCTAGCTTTCCTGGCCTGCGGGCTGTGGAGCAGGCGCTGGCCGCCGGAGTAATGCTGTCGGGCTGTACGGTTCACCATGTTGAACTCCAGGTGGACAGCGGCCCCATTATCATGCAAGCCGCCGTGCCAGTGCTACCTGGGGATACTCCAGACAGTCTTCAAGCCCGAATTCAACGTCAGGAACATCGGATTTACCCCGCCGCGATCGCCCTGGCCGCCCAGGTAGGAGGCGGTCAGGAACCAGAAGAGCCCAGTCTTCTAGCGCCTAGCTCCTAGTTCCTACCTCCTAGCTCCTGAATTCCCCCCAGCCCTCGCCAGACGTTGATCTCCCCAAAACCCAAGACCTAAGCCGAAAATCCACCTGCATGATGGTAATTGTTTGCGGACAAATAAAACATTCTTGAAGTTTCTCTCCGATTGGCATTAACGCCTTTACTATCTGGAATAGTGACTGCTCAATCTACCATTGCGATTTGTGAAAATCCTAAGACAATCTAAACTTTTAAAAAAGCAGGTTTTTCATTAGAAGCCCTGTTATTTCGTTAATCCGGAATAGTTTGAAGCGATCTACCCAGTCTTTTTATTTGTGGAAAAATTGCCTGAATACTGGAAGAACAGCGCTAAAGTCAGGTGCTTTGGGGCTAAATCTATTCTGTAGTTCTTTACCCTGGTGAGCCTTGCCAAGATTGCTTCTGCTAGCGGGTGTTATGCCACAATTCCCCTGTCAAGGGCTAGCTAGAATTTGGCCAATTCTGTAGTTATGTTTCTCTTTGTTTAGCATTTGATCGTCCTGTTAAGGATTAACCATTTATGACCATTGCGACCTCTCAAGATATTTCGGCGGTTAGCTTTATTGAGCCTTCGCTAGCCGGTTTAAGCGTTGGTATTCCCAAGGAAGTTTTTGCGGGTGAGCAGCGAGTAGCCGCTACTCCTGATACCGCTAAAAAATTGCAGAAGCTGGGGTTTCAAATATTAGTAGAATCCCAGGCCGGAGTGATCGCAAGCTTCACCGATCAAGCTTACGAAAGCGCCGGTTGCCAGATTGTGCCCAATGCCCAAACCCTCTGGCAGGCCGCCGATATTGTGCTGAAGGTGCGCCCTCCCCAGTGGCACCCAACCTTGAACTGTCACGAGGCTGACTTACTAAAGCCAGACGCGGCCCTGGTGAGTTTTATCTGGCCAGCCCAAAACCCTGAACTCATGGAGAAACTGGCTGAGCGAGGGGGCACCGTGCTGGCCATGGATGCGGTGCCTCGCATTACCCGCGCCCAAAAGCTAGATGCCCTCAGTTCGATGGCCAACATCGCGGGCTACCGAGCCGTGATTGAAGCGGCCAACCAGTTTGGCCGCTGTTTTACCGGGCAAATTACTGCGGCTGGCAAAACGCCCCCGGCTAAAGTCCTGGTGATTGGTGCCGGGGTGGCAGGGCTAGCCGCCATTGGCACCGCCAGGGGGCTAGGGGCGATGGTCAAAGCCTTTGATACCCGTCCAGCGGTTAAAGAGCAGGTGCAAAGCCTGGGGGCAGAGTTTTTGGAACTGCACTTTCAGGAAGATGGTACGGGCCAGGGCGGCTACGCCAAGGTGATGAGCCAAGCCTTTATTGCCGCTGAGATGGCTCTGTTTGGCCAGCAAGCTAAGGAAGTCGATATTATCATCACCACGGCGCTGATCCCCGGCAAGCAGGCACCGTTGCTGATTACCCGCGAAATGGTAGAAAGCATGAAGCCGGGTTCTGTGGTGGTGGATATGGCGGCTGAGCAGGGCGGCAACTGCGAAGTGACCCAGCCGGGGGAAATCATCACCCACAATGGCGTTACCATCATTGGCCTGACGGATTTGCTCAGCCGCATGGCCGCTCAAGCTAGCCAACTCTATGGCAACAACCTTTACCACCTGCTCCATGATTTGGGCGGCTCTACCCACTTTGCGATCAATTTGGAGGACGAGGTAATTCGGGCTACCACCGTGATCCACAACGGCCTGGTGATCTGGCCAGCCCCCAAAATTGAGACCCCCACTCCTAGCCAGCCTGAGGCGCAATCCGCCACCCCCACAGCCACCCCACAAAAGAGCCTGGTTGGCCAACTCGTTTGGCCCATCACCCTAGGGTTGCTCTTTGTGGCCATTGGCCTCTGGGCGCCAGAATCCTTCCTCACCCACTTCACAGTCTTTGTGCTGGCCAGCTTTTTGGGCTGGAAGGTGATTTGGGACGTTATCCCCGCGCTGCACACTCCCCTAATGAGTGTGACTAACGCCATTAGCGGCATCATCATCATCGGCGGTATGCTCCAGATTTCCAGCGACGTTACCTCACCGATCACCATTCTGGGCGCGATCGCTCTCTTCCTGGGCACGGTCAACATCGCCGGGGGCTTTATGATTTCCCAGCGGATGCTGAATATGTTCCACAGGTAAGGGGCAGGAGTCAGGAGTCAGGAGTCAGAATCTCTGAGGTCTGACCTTTGTAGTCTGAAGTTTTTCACCAGCCATTCTCTACAGGCCACTTCTATGTCAAATAACCTTGTTACCGTTGCCTACATCGCCGCTAGTGCGCTGTTTATTCTCAGTCTTAGTGGGTTGTCTAACCAGGACACAGCCAAGCGGGGCAACCTGCTGGGCGTGCTGGGGATGGCGATTGCCTTTCTAGCCACGGCCCTAATCAGCCAGGGGTATCCAATTCAAATCAGCTCGATTGGTTTGGGTGTGGTGGTGGGGGTGTGGGCTGCCCTCCGCGTCGCTATGACGGCCATGCCCGAAATGGTGGCCTTTTTGAATAGTTTTGTGGGCCTAGCCGCTGTACTGGTGGGCTTTGCCGAATATCTCCAGCCCGGCTCTGCCATGGTGGGGATGGAAGAAACCATCCACCGCATCGAAATCTACGCCGGGGTGTTCATCGGCATGGTGACCTTCACCGGGTCGATGATTGCGGTAGCTAAGCTCCAGGCGATCGTCCCAGCCGCGCCGTGCTGTTGCCGCCCGCCACTTGTCACCATTGCCATGCTGGTGGCAATGGTGGCCTTTGGCTTTCCCTTTGTCTTCTGCGGTAGGC
>JAAUUR010000233.1 GCA_012031045.1 Leptolyngbyaceae cyanobacterium SM2_5_2 | reverse complement strand
TGCCGAAGCGGCCCCGGTCATTTCAGGCGGCCACGCAGCTTGACCCTAGCTGTGCCATGTGCCATTGGGGGCTTGCCTACGTCCTCGGCCCCAACATTAATGCGGCCATGGAAGCCGACGCTGTACCCACCGCCTACGAGGCCATTCAAACCGCCATTACCTTGAAAAACTCGGCTACCGAGCGAGAGCAGGCCTACATCAACGCGATGGCAAAACGCTATGGCGCAGACCCCACGGCACCTCGCGATCACTTTGACCTGGCCTATGCCACGGCGATGAAAGCGGTGGCTGAGCGGTATCCCAATGACCTGGATGCTCAGGTCATCGCCGTGGAAGCCTGGATGGACACTACCCCCTGGGATTATTGGCTAGCGGATGGTTCCCCCAGGGATGGCACCCTGGAGATGATGCAGCGGCTCGAATCGGTAATTGAGCGCAACCCTGACCACGCTGGAGCCTTGCACTTCTATATTCACCTGGTAGAAAAAGAGCGCCCAGAACTCGGCGTTGCGGCGGCGGATCGCCTGGGTCGTTTGGTTCCGCGCCGGGCATTTGGTGCATTATGCCCTCTCACATCTATATTCGGGTGGGTCGCTATGCGGATGCCGTGCGGGCTAACCAGGCGGCCACGGCATCCGACCACGCCTATGTCAGCCAATGCCATGCTCAGGGGCTTTATCCCGTCGCGCTGGTGCCCCACAATCATCACTTCTTGCTGTTTGCCGCTCTGATGGCGGGGCAGCAGGCGGTAGCTCTAGACGCGGCTCGTCACACGGCCCACCTGGCCGATCCAGAACTTATGCGCCAACCCGGTTACGGTACCTTGCAGCACTATGCCACCATGCCGCTCTACACCCTGGTTAAGTTTGAACAGTGGGCGGCGATTTTGGCTGAACCCGCTCCAGAGGCAGACCTAACCTACCCTACGGGAGTTTGGCATTTTGCCCGGGGCATGGCGTTGACGGCTGAGGGCAAGATCGAACCTGCCCGGCGAGAGTTGGACCAGCTTCAAACCCTGGTCCAATCCCCGACCCTAGAGGGCGTTACCATTTGGGACATCAACACCACGGCTAATTTGTTACAAATTGCTACCGAAGTGTTGGCGGGCGAGATTGCGGCAAAGCAGGGAGCCTACGATCAAGCGATCACCCACCTCCGAAGCGGTGTAGCCCTGGAAGATGCCCTCAACTACGACGAACCAGCCCCCTGGGCCTTGCCGGTACGGCACACTTTGGGCCGTGTCCTGTTGGCAGCGGGGCGTCCGGTAGAGGCCGAACACGCCTATCGGGAGAATTTAGCGATCTATCCTGAAAACGGCTGGTCGCTGTATGGTCTGGCCCAGAGTCTAGAGGCTCAAGGGAAGTTGGCCGCAGCAGAGGCCGTGCAAACTCGCTTTGCTGAGGCGTGGGCACAGGCCGACTTTGAGCTTGACTAGATTTGGGTATCAACTTGGCGTGAAGGATTGTTTTATTTCAGAATCTAGGAGCCAAGGGCCAGGAGCTAGTGATAGCAGCACCCCTGGATTCTAGCTCCTAGATTCCAAGCCAATTTACTAGCCTGATGTAAGCGGAAACCCCTCAAGATCTATTGAGGATTATGGATAGAATCTATTCATCTTTGTGATCCGAGTGATCCAATTCAACCGTAATGGAGTTTGAGGCTGCCCTTGATGTGGCTGATGATGCCCTGTTTGAATCGGCAGGGCGACGCCTGACCCCCGTAGAAACGGCCATTCTGCGGGGAGCTTGGCAGCGGCAAACCTACGAGCACATTGCCAGCGAAGCGGGTTATTCTGACAATTACCTAAAGCTGGATGTGGGGCCAAAGCTCTGGAAGCTATTATCCGATGCCTTTGGCGAAAAAGTCACCAAGCCCACCTTTCCGTCGGCGGTAGAACGGCAGTGGCGCAAGCACACCGAGCCCCATCAAATTGAGCAGCAGAGTCAGCCGCAGCAGGTTAAGCCCCAGGCCAAGCTAGGGATAGAAGTGGAAGGTTGGCCAATCAAAGGGGTTCACCAGGACGGGTGGATGGCCAGGGCAGAGTTTGGTGAGTCCCTGGCGAGAGCGCTAGGGCAAGCCCAGGGCCAACCTGAAGCACCGTCCGCCAGCGAGCAGGAGGCATCAGTCAACCGACCTGACTCTCCTCCGCCTGTTCCAGTATCGGATTCGATAACCCATCACCCCCTCCCCATTACCGACTGGGGCGAAGCACCCGACGCCTCGGTGTTCTACGGGCGGGCTGAGGAGTTGTCTACCCTCACGCATTGGGTGCGGGGAGAGGCGGCTGCAAAAGGGGCTAGCCACGGCTGTCGCCTGATTGCCATCCTGGGCATGGGCGGCATTGGTAAAAGCTCCTTGACGGTAAAACTGGCCCAGCAGGTGCAGCAGCAGTTTGAGTTTGTGGTGTGGAGATCGCTCCGCAATGCCCCGCCCCTGACGACGCTCTTGGCGGATATTATCCCTGTACTTTCGGGGCAAACCGATACGGAGGCTACCCCGCTACGGCTTCTGCACTGGTTGCGTACCCGACGCTGCTTGCTCATGCTTGACAATGCTGAAACCCTCATGCAAGAAGGTGCCCAGGCCGGACAATACCAACCTGGCTATGGCAACTACGGCGATCTGCTGTGGATCTTGGGGGAGTCGGCCCACCAGAGTTGTGTGATTCTCACCAGTCGCGAAAAACCGGCTGAAATTTCCATGCTGGAAGAACCGGCAGGTAAAGTACGGTCAAAGCTGCTCGTAGGTTCGCAGGATGCCGCCCTGTCCCTAATTGAGGCGAAGGGGTTAATTGGTACCGATGCCGAGAAGCAGCAACTCTGTGAGTTTTATACCTGTAGTCCGCTGGCGCTTAAAATTGTGGCGGCCTCCATCCAGAGCGTGTTTGAGGGGCATATTTCCTCCTTTCTGGCTGCAGAAGCCAAGGTGTTCAACGGCTTGCGACGACTGCTAGAGCAACAGGTGCAGCGTCTCTCGGAGTTAGAAGTGACGATTATGTACTGGTTAGCCATTAACCGAGAATGGACGGCCATTGCCGAACTGCTGGAAGACATTGTGCCTAAGGTTTCTCGCGCGGCGCTGCTGGAGGCGCTGGAGTCGTTGACCTGGCGGGGGCTAGTGGAGAGAACGGTGCTGAGCGAGGGCGATCTCAAAGTTAGCTATTACACCCAGCAGCCCGTGGTCATGGAATATGTGACCGAGAAACTTGTTGCCGAGGTGGCCGAAGAAATCCTCGAACAACGGCTGCAACTATTCGCTAGCCACGGCTTGATCAAGGCCACCGTCAAAGACTATATTCGCGAGAGCCAGGTGCGTTTAATTGCCCAACCCCTGCTCGACAGTCTACTGGTTCGGCTCGGCTCGGCCTCGGTGTTGAACCAGCACTGCCAGGCCATTCAAGGCTTGCTCAAGCAGACCCCGACCCTAAGCACTGGCTACGGCGCTGGCAACCTGATAAATCTGGCCATTTGCCTCAAGTTTGATCTCTCTGGGTGTGACCTGTCGGGGTTGACGATTCGCCAGGCTCACCTGCGGGGCGTGTCTCTGCGCCATGTGGATTTCAGCCATACGCAGCAGATCAACACCACGTTTACCCAGGCTTTTGGGAGTGTTCTGGCGGTGGCCTTCAGCCCCGATGGGCAATCCCTGGCCACGGCAGATAACAACGGCAAGATTTACCATTGGACGGTCGCAGGGTCTCTGTTGCGAACTTTCAAAGGGCACACCAACTGGATTTGGTCAGTCTGTTTCAGCCCTGATGGCACCTGCCTGCTCAGTAGCAGCGAAGACCAGACCATTCGGCTGTGGGAAGCGGCCACGGGCCAATGTCTGCAAATCTTTAAGCAGCACAGTAACTGGGTGTGGTCGGTGGCCTTTAGCCCGACTGGTACTCAGTTTGCCAGTGCTAGCAACGACCATACCCTGCGGCTGTGGGATGCCAGCAGTGGGCGTGTGCAGCATGTGCTAAAGGGGCATAGCGGTTGGGTGCAAACCATTGCCTACAGTCCTGATGGAAGTTGGTTAGCAAGTGGCGGCGCCGATCGCAGCATCCGGTTGTGGGATACCGCCTCTGGTGCCATGCTGGCCGTTATGGTGGGCCACCAGGCGGCTGTAACGGCGGTCAGCTATCATCCCCACCAGCCGCGTCTGGCCAGTGCTAGCGATGATTGCGCCATTCGGATTTGGGATATCGCCACCGGCCAGGCGATCGCCCGGCTGGAGGGGCATCGCGATCGCATCCACACCCTTGGCTACAGCCCCGATGGCCTCCTCCTGGCCAGTGCCGGAGAAGACAGTACCGTTAGGCTGTGGGATACAGACACCGGCCAGATTCTGCGTACTCTACAGGGCCATAACCACGCCATTACCGACCTGGCCTTTAGCCCCAATGGAGCGCATCTGATCACCGGTAGTGAAGACCAAACCGCTCGGCTTTGGGATGTACAGACTGGGCAGTTGCTCAAGACTCTCCAGGGTCACACCAACGGCATTGAAACCGTAGCCTTTGCCCCGGATCTTTGCTACCCGCTGTTTTCATGGCCTGAGTATCAAGACTCGCCACCGTTTGCCGCTAGCAGCCGTCTGCTGGCCAGCGGTAGCGAAGATGGTGTTGTGCGCCTTTGGGATACCTACAGCGGCGAGGTCTTGCTTTTGCTCGAAGGACACAGCAATGCCGTGCGATCAGTGGCCTTTAGCCCTCAAGCTCCTCTCCTGGCCAGTGCTAGCCACGACCACAGCATTTACCTTTGGGATCTGGCTACTCGCCATTGCCTGGCCGTTCTGGACGACCACCGAGAGCGGGTGCGGTCGGTAGCTTTTACTCCCAATGGCCGATTTTTGGCCAGCAGCAGCGACGACTACACCATTCGTCTCTGGGAAGTGGCCACCGGCCATTGCACCTGCGTTTTAGCAGGGCATACCAACCTGGTCATGTCCGTAGCCTTTAGCTCCGATGGCCAACTCCTGGCTAGCGCCAGTGATGATTTGACCGTGCGCCTCTGGGACGTAGCCAGTGGCCAATCCATCGCCGTGCTGAAAGGGCACCAAAACTGGGTATGGTCGGTGGCCTTCAGCCCAGACGGCCAATTCCTGGCCAGCGGCGGCGACGATTTAGTGGTCAACATTTGGGACGTGGCTTCTCAAACCATTCAAAAGCGCTTAGAAGGTCACCAGGCCGCCATCACCGCCGTCAACTTTAGCCCCGATGGCACCGCTATTGTCAGCGCCAGCAACGACTCAACCCTGAGGGTGTGGTCAGTGCAAACTGGGGAGTGTCTACGGGTGCTCCGGGGGCACAGCTATTGGGTCATGGGCGCAGTCTTCAGCCCTGATGGCCGCTGCATTGCCAGCAGCAGTGATGATGAAACCATCCGCCTGTGGGATGCAGAAACCGGCCAGTGCCTTCGCGTGCTACAGCCCGAACGCCCCTACGAAGGGCTTAACATCACCGGCATTAGCGGATTAACCGCCGCCGAAATCAGCACGCTTAAGGAACTCGGTGCCATCAGCCACTCAGGGTAGTCGCTTAAGGCGGAATCTTCTGGTGAGCTGTCAGGAGGCAGAAGGCAGGAGGCAGGAGGCAGGAGGCAGGAGTCTCTTCCTTCTTCCCTCTTCCCCCTTACCCCTCCCTTCCCGCTGGGCACACTAGCTCTATCGATCCGAGGACAACCTTTGACCACCGAGCGAGCTTACTGGGTAGCGTGGTCCCAAGCTAAGGGCCTGGGGCCAATTTTGCTGAAGCGGCTGCACAGCCATTTCGGCAGTTTAGCCGCCGCCTGGCAGGCCGATGGCTCCCAGCTATTAGAAGTAGATGGCATTGGCCTTAGCCTCGGTTCCAGTTTGGTTGAATACCGGCAAGCGGTCGAACCGGCTACCGCCCTGGCTCAGTGTGAGCAGCAGGGCGCTAACTTCTGGACCCCGGCGGATCGCGACTATCCTGCTCTGTTGTACGAAATTGCCGACCCACCGCCACTGCTTTATTACCAGGGTCGCACGGAGTTGGCCAGCGCCGTACAAACCATGCCAGCGGTGGCCATTGTCGGCACCCGCGACCCTTCAGACTATGGCCAGCGCTGGACGCGGCGCATTGCCCAACAGCTAGCCGCCCACGATGTAATTGTTGTCTCTGGTCTGGCCAGCGGCATCGATCGCCATGCCCACAGCCAGACCCTCGACAGCGGCGGCTTTACCATTGCCGTGCTGGGTACCGGCGTTAACCGGGTTTACCCCTGGGCTAACCATGCCTTGCAAAAGCGCATTGCCCAGAGCGGGCTGCTGCTGAGCGAGCATCCCAACGATACCCCGCCGGATCGCATTCACTTTCCCCGCCGCAACCGCATTATTGCTGGGCTAAGTCGAGTTGTGCTGGTGACGGAAGCCCCGCCTCGCTCTGGCGCGTTGATTACCGCTCGCCTCGCCAATGACTATGGGCGAGAGGTCTTTGCCCTGCCCGGCTCTTTAGACAACCCCGCAGCCTGGGCTGTCTGGAACTAATCCGCCAGGGTGCACAGATGGTGCTAGACGACACCACCCTGATTCAAGCCCTGGGGCAGATGCCGCAGTTAGATGCCCCCAGCCCGCTATCTAACTCTGTAGATCAACGAGAACCAGATCGAAATTCAAGTCCACTGCTGCCTCCCGATCTGGCCGCGGTGCTGGAGGCGATTCCTACCGAACCTGTAAAGGTTGACACCATTGTGCAGCAGGTCGCCAGACCCACGGGCGAAATTCTGGGCATCCTGGTACAGCTAGAGATGATGGACATGGTGACGCAACTACCGGGGGATCGCTACCAACGCCGCTAGGCCAGGGAGCGTTCAGCATCCACCGCTGACAGGTAGGCGGGATTCCAAATATAAATCGGGCAAAAGTCCTGTAAAAACTCAAAGCGCAGGTTACCCCAATTGCACCACATCCCCCTCTTGCAGCAGGCGGGGCTGGTCTGGAGCCAGGGGCCGACCGTTAATGCGGGTGCCAAGCTGACTCCCCAAATCCGTGAGCGAGAATCCCTCTTGGGGGTTAAAGTCAAGTGCCGCATGGTAGGGAGCAACGTTACCCTCCAGCAGGGTAATGCCACAATGGGCACTCTGACCCAGCAACCAGTGAGTACCACAAGACGACGCCCAAATCGCCCGATGGAGGTTGAGATTGGTGGTGATAAAGCAGCGATCGCTGACCACAATCCCCTGCACGTAAAGGCCGGATCCCTGGCAGTGATTCTGGGCCGTTAAAATCGGGTCAATGACATCGGCCACCTGTTCCAGATCAAAGTCTAGATTACGCAAAAGCGTTTCCAGCAGCCAGGGCATGGCTGGAGTGAGTTGGTCGGCAGAAGCCACCTGATTAGGGGCGGGCTGGTTCGAGGCCAGGGTCGAACCGGGGCTGAGCCGAGGGCTCTGAGTAAAATAATTCGAGGAAATCATAACTGCGTCAATTCCACTGCTAACAATATCTCTAGGAACTGCCTGTGAACCCAGCGCTAGAGTAGCGATAGCTCTAAAGACAGAAAGCGGTAGTGCACCTAGAGTCCGCTGACTACAATCAACGGAACATAGCAGAAACTCCTGTAGGTAAGGGTGTGAGGGCGACGAATTTAAGTGACGATTCCTGAGACTGGCGGTGCTAACCGCTCAAACTTTCGTCATTAAACCGGGTTTCTACGGATTTAACAATGCCAGAATTGAGTTTGTTTACAGAACCTTTATCAAGGTCTTGATTCAACAAAAAATTAGGGATGAGGGAGTAAGCCCAGGATTTAGGGCGTTGGTAGGGCTGAGCGAGCGGCTGCGGGCAGGTAGTGGGTGGTGGGTTTCGGGTTTTAAGTAGGGGGTAAGATAACAATGCATTCCCTCATCGGTTGAATCGGTAGGTTTGCGGATATCCTTTTGGTTTTTCTACCCTTGGTGCCACTATCTTCTGGGGCTCAGCCACCTCTGAGCTTTCTTCCTGCCAAGCCTAATACCTTTGTGCTAAGAGCAGTACAGTTGGGGTTGCCGCTCTGGATCCGCTGGCGAGAAAACATTCAGCGGGTCGAGGCCAAAAATGTTGATCCGTTGGTGCATTTGCTTAAGGAGTTTCAGGCTGGGCAGCAGCGGCTGATGATTGCCTTTCGCCACCCCAGCCCGCAGGATGCCTTTTGCCTGGCTCACCTGCTGTGGTATGCCGTGCCCCGTCGGGCGCGTGAGTTGGGCATTACCCTGGAACGTCCCATTCATACCCACTTTATTTACGATCGCGGCATTCCCCTCTGGGCGGGGACCTGGGTGGGTTGATCTATGCTCGCTTGGGG
>JAAUUR010000232.1 GCA_012031045.1 Leptolyngbyaceae cyanobacterium SM2_5_2 | reverse complement strand
TCTTGGATATATCATTTTAGTCTTTATGCGAAGTTTTTTGCCGTACATAACACACAGATCGGGTTTTAATACTTCACATGATCTGATGCGAGGACAAGCCTCTCTTGTAGGCATTATTATATTGTTTTCGCTGATTTACGACAGTAGTCTTTCTCTTGCAAAATACCTAGCTATCCGATGCGCATTACATATATCAAATAGCTCTATTCCCTGGAACTATGCCCGCTTTCTCAACCACTGCACTGAGCGGTTGCTGTTGCAGCGGGTGGGCGGGCGCTATCGGTTTATTCACCGCCTCATTCAAGAGCGCTTTGCGGCCATGCCGTTGGAGAGGTAGAAGAGTAGGTGGGTAGATGGGGCGGGGTAGCGGATGGGTTAAGGTATAAGAAAAGGTGGGGTAAGTTATGGAACTGAGGGAAGCGGCGATCGCAAAAATTCAGCACTTACCGGAGTCGCTGCTCCAAGAAATTAGCGACTTCATCGATTTTGTGGCTGCAAAGCACTCGGTTGCTGCCGAGCTAAAAGCTAGTCCCGATCTGGCAGAACGTTGGTCAGCCTGGTTGCAGGATGTTGATGCTCTGGATGCTATACCCTCCAAGCCTACCGGGGACTATCCACAACACCTAATAGAGAAATATCGGCAACAAGGGCTCGAATTTTGATTTTATGTGATGCCGGAGTTTTACTATGCTTGGTTGATCGAACTCAGCCCAAGCATGTGCCCTGTACCCAAGCTATTAATCGCTTAGCTCAGCCGCTCATCACCACCTGGCCATGCTTGACAGAAGCTATGTATTTGGCACTCATGCGGGGCAGCTGGACAATGCAAAAGAAATTGGGCCAACTCTTAACCGACGGGTTACTCAGCATTTACGAAATTCAGCCTGCTGATTATTCGCGGATTCTGCAACTGATGGAGAAATATCGAGACCTGCCGATGGATTTAGCAGATGCAACATTAGTTCTAGCAGCAGAGAATACTGGACTACGTCAAATTCTCACTCTTGACTCTGATTTTACAATCTATCGTATAAATGGTCGTCAGACGTTTGAAATTATTGCTGTATGAGTTATAAATCTGGATCTAGATACCGTCAAGATTATCACGTTGTATAAACCAGATGAAACAACTTGGAGTAATTACAGAATCCGGAGGAAATAATGTTTAAATGTCATGTTTGTGGTTCTACAGAATCAAAAGCAGAATCTGTAACCGAGGTCTTTCGAATTGGGGGTCAATTCTATCTGGTTGAAGGTATCCCTGCAACCATTTGTGCTAGCTGTGGCGAAGAGGTTTTTAGCCGGGAAAACACAGAGAACATTCGTGAAATGCTGCACGGTGGGATTCGGCTTAATCGGTCAATATCTGTCGATGTTTTTGCTTACTATCCTAAAGCCTCCTAAAATTCTAGAACACCAGTACAGGAACTAAGCGTAAAACAATGACTACTGAAACAGAAGTTCTACAAACTATTTCTCAAATGCCAGAGGCTCTTAAATAAGAGCTGCTCCACTATGCAAAATACCTATCCCAGAACTATACAAAAGCCAGTCTAGAACAGCCGAAGGGAAAGCGTGGTGGACTTGGCATTTGGAAAGACAAAATCTGGATTGCTGATGATTTTGATGCCCCGCTGGAAGATTTCAACGAGGGCTTGACTTATGCGAGAGACTAAATGCAATACCTGCGGCAACACGGAATACAAAGAACGTCGCATTACTTACCTGTATAGCCATCAAGGGCAATATCTAATTGCCCCAAATACTCCGGTAGAAATTTGTAGTAACTGTGGCACAGTCTACTACAGCGCTGAAGTTCTCAAAGCTATTGAGCGCCAGTTTTTCGCTATCCACAACAACATGGCCAGCCCAGACCAGTTTCTCCAGGTGCCGGTTAAATCGATGTAGGCGGTGCCTGAGGGAAGTCTAGGAGAATGACATGCCCCACGGTACAGGGACAAAACGTGAGGTGAGAAGGCTGTAAGCCTGATCAGTGAAGGAATTGACAACGTGGGGGATGAGGAGGTGAGCTAGAAATTACCACACCCCTACAATCGACCTCCTTATGCACCAGCTTATTGGATAAGCGGTTGTCGGTCTTTGCCAACCGGGCTAAGGCGGTATCGAGCCATAAGCGACGGTGATGCCGGGGGAGGAGAGCCAACTCTACCTGGCCCAGTATCCAGGGTTTTGCTTAAGTTCAGAAATTGCTGACATTTACTCAGTTTCTCTGGGCCATGCAGTGGATTGGCCCAACCTGAGCAAGCGAATCGGGTCGATACCCCTTAGAATGATTGGGATTTTTCGTAAGCACCCTGCCGCCATGCCCCGCCGCAATGACATCCACAAGATTCTGCTGATTGGCTCTGGCCCGATTGTAATTGGCCAGGCGTGTGAGTTTGACTACTCCGGTACCCAGGCCTGCAAAGCGCTACGGGAGGAGGGCTACGAGGTGGTGCTGATCAACTCCAACCCGGCGACGATCATGACCGACCCGGAAACGGCAGACCGCACCTATATTGAGCCGCTGACGCCGGAGCTGGTGGAGCGGGTGATTGAGCGGGAGCGCCCCGATGTGATGCTGCCGACCATGGGCGGGCAAACGGCGCTGAATCTGGCGGTTACCCTCTCAAAAAGCGGCGTGCTGGAGCGCTACGGCGTAGAACTTATTGGGGCCAAGCTAGCGGCCATCGAAATGGCGGAAGACCGCAAGCTGTTTAAGGAAGCGATGGAGCGGATTGGGGTGGGAGTTTGCCCCTCTGGGCTGGCGGAAACGATGGACGAAGCCCGACAAATTGCCAAGCAGATTGGCAACTTTCCCTTGATCATTCGCCCGGCCTACACCCTGGGCGGCACCGGCGGCGGCATTGCCTACAACCAGGAAGAGTTTGAAACCATTGCCCGCTCTGGCTTGGATGCTAGCCCGGTGTCGCAAATTCTGGTGGAGCAATCCCTGCTGGGCTGGAAGGAGTATGAGCTGGAGGTAATGCGCGACCTGGCCGACAACGTGGTGATTATCTGCTCCATCGAAAACCTCGATCCGATGGGCATTCACACTGGCGATTCAATCACCGTGGCCCCGGCCCAGACGTTGACCGATAAGGAATACCAGCGGCTGCGGGATGCATCGATTAAAATCATCCGCGAAATTGGGGTGGAGACGGGTGGCTCAAACATTCAGTTTGCCGTTAACCCCGACAACGGCGAGATGATTGTGATTGAGATGAACCCCCGCGTATCGCGCAGCTCGGCTTTGGCTTCTAAGGCGACGGGCTTTCCGATTGCCAAGTTTGCCGCCAAGCTGGCGGTGGGCTATACCCTCAACGAGATTTCTAACGACATCACCAAGAAAACCCCGGCCAGCTTTGAGCCCACCATCGACTACGTGGTGACTAAAATTCCTCGCTTTGCCTTTGAGAAATTTCCTGGCACCATCCCAACGTTGACCACCCAGATGAAGTCTGTCGGCGAAGCCATGGCCATTGGGCGGACGTTTCAGGAGTCCTTTCAAAAAGCCCTGAGATCGCTAGAAACCGGGCGGGCGGGCTGGGGCTGCGATCGCCCCGAAAAGCTGCCCAGCCTCAACGAAATTCGCCCCAAGCTGCGCACCCCTAACCCCAGACCGCATTTTTGACCTGCGCCATGCCATGCAGCTAGGGCTGACCGTGGCGGAAATCTACGAACTCACCGGCATCGATCCCTGGTTCCTGAACCAACTGGCCGGCTACTCAAGACCGAGAAATTCCTCAAGCGCACCCCCCTCACCGAGCTGACCGCCGCCCAAATGCTGGCCATCAAGCGCCAGGGCTTTAGCGATCGCCAACTCGCCTACGCCACCCACACCACCGAAGACGCCGTGCGTCAGTACCGCCAGGGCTTGGGTGTTATCCCCGTCTACAAAACGGTGGACACCTGTGCTGCCGAGTTCGAAGCCTTTACCCCCTACTACTACTCCACCTACGAAGCAGAAACCGAAGTGCTGCCCTCCGACCGGCCTAAGGTGATGATCCTCGGCGGCGCCCCAACCGCATTGGTCAGGGCATTGAGTTTGACTACTGCTGCTGCCACGCCTCCTTTGCCCTGCAGGCCGATGGCTACGAAACCATCATGGTCAACTCCAACCCGGAGACGGTTTCTACGGACTACGACACCAGCGATCGCCTCTACTTTGAGCCGCTCACTAAAGAAGATGTGCTCAACATCATCGAAGCGGAAAACCCGTTGGGCATCATCGTCCAATTCGGTGGCCAAACCCCGCTAAAGTTGGCGGTGCCGTTGCAGGAGTATTTGCAAAGCCAAGAGGCGGGAGGCGGGAGTCAGGAGTTAGGAGGCAGGAGGCAGGAGGCAGGCGCACTCCCACCTGCCCCACCACCCCACCATCCCACTACCTCCATCTGGGGGACTTCTCCAGACTCCATCGACACGGCTGAGGATCGGGAACGCTTCGAGGCCATTCTGCGCGAGTTGGACATTCTCCAGCCCCCCAATGGCATTGCCCGCAGCTACCAGGAAGCGCTGAAAGTGGCCCAAACCATCGACTACCCGGTGGTGGTGCGGCCCAGCTACGTGCTGGGGGGGCGGGCGATGGAAATCGTCTATTCCGATGCCGACCTGGAGCGCTACATGACCTACGCGGTGCAGGTGGAGCCGGATCATCCGATTCTGATCGACAAGTTTTTGGAAAACGCCATCGAGGTGGATGTGGATGCCATCGCCGACCACACCGGCCAGGTGGTGATTGGCGGCATTATGGAGCACATTGAGCAAGCGGGCATCCACTCTGGGGACTCGGCTTGCTCATTGCCCACCATCACCCTCCCGGCAGATGCCCTGGCCACCATTCGCGACTGGACGGTGAAACTGGCTCAGCGACTGCATGTGATTGGGTTGATGAATATCCAGTTTGCGGTCAAGGGCGGCGAGGTGTATATCCTGGAGGCCAACCCCCGCGCCTCGCGGACGGTGCCCTTTGTGTCGAAGGCGATCGGCCATCCCCTGGCCAAGCTGGCGGTGCGGGTGATGTCGGGCAAAACCCTGGCTGAGCTGGGCTTTACCGAGGAGGTGATCCCCAACCACATTGCGGTCAAAGAAGCGGTGCTGCCCTTCGAGAAGTTCTCAGGCACCGACGCCATCCTCGGCCCTGAGATGCGCTCCACCGGCGAAGTCATGGGCATCGATGTGGACTTTGGCAAAGCCTTTGCCAAGGCCGAGTTGGGGGCCAATCAAAAGCTGCCCCTGGAGGGGACAGTGTTCATTTCCATGAACGATCGCGACAAAGCCGCCGTTATTCCCGTAGCCAAAGACCTGGCTGACATGGGCTTTAAGCTCATTGCCACCTCTGGCACCCGTACCGCCCTCATGGCAGAAGGGCTGGCCGTAGACCTCATTCTCAAAGTCCACGAAGGCCGCCCCAACGTGGAAGATGCCATCAAAAACAACGACATCCAGCTCATCATCAACACGCCCTCCGGTGGCACCGCCCTGGAAGACGATCGCTCCATCCGCCGTACCGCCCTGTCCTACAAAGTGCCGATCATCACCACCATCGCTGGAGCCAGGGCGACGGCCTCCGCCATCCGCTCGTTACAGCAACATCCTCTAGAAGTGAAGTCAATTCAGGAGTATGTGGGGAGTTAGAAATCACCGGAAGCCGGTTAGCGTAATAGGCCCAGGAGCTAGGATAGTTATGGCACACCGTGAGGCGGCGGTTATCGATAACGCTGTGCCGGTACAGAAACCAAAACAGAGCTTCAGGTACACGCACAGCGGCCCCAGGGCTGAGGGCATCCAGACCCCTTTCTCGGTAGGTATGACCGTTCCCCCTCCACAAGCAAGGACGATTCAGAAGACAAGCGGTAATGTGCCACCTGAAAAATGGTGGCAAAATGACGGTGGACTTTTTTGCTAACTAGTACGACACCTTCGGGCAAAGCTCTAAAAGGCTTGCTGAATAAGGCTTTTCAGAGTATGGACGTAACTGGACTCGAACCAGTGACCCCCACGATGTCAACGTGGTGCTCTAACCAACTGAGCTATACGTCCTTATGGGTCATCACCTTAGCATATCCTCTCGCTTCAGTACAACCTCTAACTGAGCAGCCAGGGTGGAGGTTGCCACCTAGACTTACCCCCCACTAACCAGCAAACCGTTACATTAAGACATGTACTGGCTTAAACCTGAGTTATCGGTAGCGTTATGGATTGGCAAGAGGTAGTTGGCAACTCAATTTTGGTACCCCCCTACCCTAGGGGAATTATCCATTTTCTGGGAGGGGCTTTTGTAGCTGCTGCCCCTAGTTTGACCTACCGCTGGCTGTTAGAAAACCTGGCTAGTGAAGGCTACTTGATAGTAGCTACGCCATTTATCAACACTTTCAATCACCAAGTCATTGCTGAAGAAGTGCTGATCACCTTTGAGCAAGCCATGCGGTATCTGTACAAGCGTGTATTGTCACCAGAACGCTACTTACCCACCTACGGGCTGGGCCACAGCATGGGTTGTAAGGTTCATTTATTAATAAATAGTCTGTGGCAGGTAGAACGGGCTGGCAATATTTATATGAGTTTTAACAACTATCCAGCTAAACGATCCATTCCGTTTTTGGAACAGGTAATTCAGTTCACCCCAGCGCTTAACGTTGAGTTTACTCCTTCCCCGGAAGCCACCCTAGATTTGATTCATGATTATTACCCTGTCCCCCGTAACCTACTGGTTAAATTCCGCAGCGACACCATTGACCAAACCCGTCCCCTTTCCGAAGTGCTGATCCGCCGTTTTCCCGATCAAACCACCCTCCAAATCCTCAACGGCAGCCACACTACCCCCATTGCTCAGGAGATTTCCTGGCAGCCAGGAGAATCTTTTACGCCTTTAGATGCCCTGGGGCAGTTCGTCAAACAAGAGTTTTACCGTGACCTCAATCAGCTCAAGCAAGCTTTGCTAGTGTGGCTCAGCCCGGTACCGGCGAAGAAGCGGGAACCGTCATAGCCTTAAACGGCTGAACTTTGCCGGGCAAAGCCTACGTAGCTACTCCTAAAAATCCCGTGAATTCAGGAAATATTAGTTCTAAAAATGTCTTACACCTTCTGTGCTAAAAGGAATAGATAGCAATAACAAATTCTATGGAACGCTCAGGCATACCTCAAAGATTCCCGGTCGCCCTACCGGATTGGTGGACGCTCAGCGTGGTGATCATCGCGTTGATTATGCTGCTGCCGGTGTTAATGATCCTGGCCAGTTTGTTGACCAGCACCAGTGACGCCTGGGGGCATTTAGCCTCAACGGTGTTGCCAGAATACGTCCGCAATTCCCTAGCCTTAATGGTAGGCGTTGGTCTTGGGGTATTATTCATTGGCATCAGCACCGCCTGGCTAGTCAGCGGTTGCGAATTTTGGGGCCGACGCTGGTTTGAATGGCTCTTGCTATTGCCCCTAGCTGCCCCGGCTTACATTCTGGCCTACGTTTACACCGATACACTAGAGTACTTCGGCCCGGTACAAACGGCCCTGCGCAACTGGTTTGGCTGGCAACGAGCAACCGACTATTGGTTCCCTAGTATTCGTTCCCTGGGAGGTGCCATTCTGCTGTTTAGCCTTACTCTATACCCCTACGTCTACCTGCTGGCCAGGGTAGCGTTTTCAGAGCAGAGTACAGCAACGCTAGAAGCTAGTCGTTCCCTTGGCTGTAACCCGTGGCGAAGCTTTCGGTCTGTAGCCCTGCCCCTGGCTCGACCAGCCATCGCTGTTGGCACCGCCCTAGCCTTGATGGAAACCCTCAACGACTTTGGCACCGTCGATTACTTTAGTGTGCCAACCTTTACTACCGGAATTTATCGCACCTGGTTTGGCATGGGAGATCGCCCCGCCGCCGTGCAGTTCTCGGCTGTGTTGCTGCTATTTATCTTCAGCCTCGTGTTGTTAGAGCAGAGCTCGCGTCGCCAAGCCCGCTACTACCAGGTCATGTCCCGCACTATGGCCCAGTCCCGCTATCGGTTAACAGGGTTACGGTTGTTGGCCGCTTGGTTAACCTGCTTTTGCCCCTGCTGCTGGGCTGCTGCTGCCCGCCAGTCTTTTGCTGGCCATGACCCTGCGCAACGCCGCCGACACCCTTGATCAAAGCTTTTTTGTGCTGAGCCGAAACAGCTTACTGTTAGCCATTCTCACGGCGCTCATTGCCCTGATGCTATCGCTGGTAATGGCCTACGGCCTGCGGCTTAACGCCACATCCCTGCTGCGTCTTTCGGTGCGGGGCGCTAATTTGGGCTATGCTGTGCCCGGTGCAGTAATTGCGGTGGGTCACCCCTAATTCCCCTGGCTCATGCCT
>JAAUUR010000231.1 GCA_012031045.1 Leptolyngbyaceae cyanobacterium SM2_5_2 | reverse complement strand
GCATCCACAATCGGGAAGCCGGTTTGCCCGGTTTGCCAGGCGTGGTAAAGGTCGGCATCGAACTCCCAGCCGTCTTCATCAAAGACGCGGTACAGCGATCGCAACTCCAACTGCGGCAGGTAGCGAAACCGCTGGGTAAACCCATGGCCCCAGCGCAACCGCGAAATCAACTGCTGGTGGCTGCGGCGCTGGCGGTTATCGCCCCCATCAGGAGCCTGGAGAATAGCTTGCACACACTCCCGCACCGAGATAACGCCGAACTTAATATGGGGGCTGAGCCCTGTGGTTGCTTCAGCACTGGGGTAAGACAGTTGCCAATAGTAGCGATCGGCTTTTCGGCTAAAAAGTTTTGCAAGAGTGACCTGGCCTCGGCGGTGCTGGCTGGAGGAATGGGTTTATCGTCGGCCTGGTGGCCAAGCTGCGCCAGGTCAGGGAGCGGCTCGCTGACCAGATCAGCCGGTACCTCAACCCGCTGAGGCACCGGTTCTAGAGGTTGACTCATTTCCCGATACCACAACTCTCGATAATCGGGGTAAGCCATCAGCTCCGAGGCGCTGGCGGGAGGCTCAAACCAGCGGATTTTCATCTGACGATTGGCCAGGGCACGATTCAGCCGGGCATCGCGCACCCGCCCGTAGATGCGTTCGCAGTCGGTGTAGGCATAGATGCCATCGGCGTCGGCTTCTTCTATCAGGGCAGGCAGCACCTCCACTGGGTCGCCCGCCCGCAGAATTAGCCGCCCACCCAGTTGCTTCAGGTCAGCCTCCAAGGCCGCGAGAGCCCTCAGCAGAAATGCAACCCGCGCCGATCCCGTTTCGGGGTGGTGCAAGAGCGACCGATCAAAGACAAAAACTGGAATTACCAGGCCTCGCCGGGCGGCCCTTGCCAGGGGCGCGTGATCAGCCACCCGCAGATCGCGACGAAACCAAACTAGGGTTCTGTTCATAGCGGCTCAGCGCCTTTTCTACCCAGAGTGGGGCAGGACAAAACTTCTTTTCAAACCGTAACAAAAATTCAGTCGCCTAGCCGATGGCTAATTTAGTAATTTTGTACTAAACTAAATTTGTTGTGGTTCCAGCCTTACTTAGCTCAAGTCGCCTTCTCAGGGAGGTCTGCCGTTGGTTGGGGCTAGTCATGCTTCTTGCTAAGAGATACAGCTATGGTTCAACATCCTCGCCGCTCTGTTTCTGCTCACTATCAGCATCAGCAGGCTTCAATGGGCTCTTCTCGTCCATTGCCCGTTCGGGTAGAGGAAAAGCAGTCTGCTGCTCCACGCTATGCTCAGTCTCGGCCACCCTATCGAGATCCTCAGGTTCACGCCAGGCGGTGTTAGCTGGAGGTTCGGTGCTGGCGGGTAGCTCAGTCATAGCGGCGGCTCTGTGGATTACGCCAACCGTTAGCCCACAGCCAGCCAGCCAGGCCTTGCAGGAGGAGTGCATCAAAATTGAGCAGACCCAAAACTTTCTATCTCGCGACAAGCTCAAAAAGCTATTGGAGGTAGACGCTCAAGCCCCTAAGGCTGCCGTTCGTGAGGTTCTCAGTGAGCCCCACTGCGTACTGGAACCCAGTACCAACGAAGGTGGCGTACAAGCTGAACGAGAGGCCTATCCCCTGGAGTTTGACCCCAACACCTGGCTAATAGTGCTCTACGAAGGGGATCAGTACGCAGGCTACGACTTTACCTTTCGCCAGTAGGTTTGCTTAGGGTAAGGCCAAAGGATCATATCCCCTGATAGGTGAGGATGGCGCAGCAAGTCTGCCTTGGGGTAGTCAACGGAGGCCGGGGCGATCCGGCTAAATGAAGGTGCTGTCCTTCCTTTTGGCTACGGCATCCTGGCTTGAGGTCGGCCATGGCATCCTTAGGGCTCGCGCCAAAATTTTCCCCAGATGTGGTTGAAATCTACATCTGGGGCCGTACTATTTGAGGGTGGTTGAGTTGCTGGCTGTTCACTCATGGCCCTGTTTAGACGGTTGTTGCCTTGTTGCTTATTGGGTACTTTGGCCTCGGCGCTGGGTCTGGCGGGCCTGGGTTTAGGATCTGTTCTGCTCTTGCCAAAACCCGCCCAGGGTGCTGAGGCTATCTCCGTGCGAATTGCTGGGCCGTTGGTGTTTACGCTGACGGTAGACTCTTTAGAGACCTTTGCTGAAACTGGAGAAGCAACCGGAAACGTCCGTTTACTGGCTCGATTTTTGAACGAGCAGGCGCTGGCTGGGTTGCGGCCTCTGCTCAAATTCAAGTTTCCTTTGGATGCTAAAACGGTTGGTAATCTCAGCTATTCGCCCCTGGGCCGCGACGTGATCAGCAATGTTGGCATGATTTTTCAGTCTACCCCTGGCGACAACGGGTTCCATGCGCTGCGGGCGGCGGTGATTAACGCAGCGGCCAAGGCTGGGCCAGAGGGCTGGACAATCCTGGATGTGATGCGGGAGTTTCCGGCTGATTCAATCAGTGTGAATGTGCAGGGGCTGCAAGACTTGCAGCAAGAACTGGCTATTTACCTGAGCTATAACCGAGCGGCGGTGGCGGCCATTCTTGCCCAGGCCGAGGCTGAGGCGGCCAACCAGGGCGAGATAGACCTGGCTACTTTGCCAGATCTATCCCAACCGGGGCCCCTACGCCTTTACCCAAACAACGATCACCGTTACCAACCCGGCCCTGCGCCAAACCCAGCAGGGGCTATCGGTCAACTACGACTTTGACGTAGATGTCTACCTACCAGAGGGAACGCCAGGGCCAGCACCGGTTGTGGTTGTCTCCCACGGCTTTGGCGCGGTGAAGGAAGACTTTATTTTCCTCAACCGTCACCTGGCCTCCCATGGCTACGTGGTGGTTGCTCCAGATCATGTTGGGAGCGATCTGGAGTACCGACGTCAATTCTTGAGCGGGCGATTGAACACGCTGCTAAGCCCCATTGAGTTTGTCAATCGTCCCCAGGAAATTTCCTTTCTTATTGATGAACTTGAACGGTTGGTAGCAAACTCCCCTGAGTGGGCGGCACGGCTGGATTTAGAGCGCATTGCGGCCATTGGCGATTCCCTAGGTAGCTCGACTGTGATGGCGCTAGCCGGAGCGGAGCTTAACCGAGCGCGAATTGTAGAAACCTGCGATCGCGACGTTTTTACTCTCAACTTCGCCCTTTATTTGGAGTGTCGGGCCCGGTTTTTACCGCCTAAGGATTTTGACCTCAGTGATCCGCGCATCAAAGCCATCATCTCGGCCCATAACATGGGGGCTGCTCTCTACGGGCCGGAAAGCATTGCTAAGATTAACGTCCCCATTTTGATGGTAGCTGGCAGTGCAGATGTGACTTCCCCCGTTGTCACCGAGCAATTTGCCCCCTTCATCTGGCTCCAGGCAGAACCCCGCTACCTGGTACTGCTGCAGCGAGGTACCCACTTTTCCTCTAAGCCTCCTGGGGAAGGGGCGGGTGATGTACCCAACATTCTCACCGGCGAGCATCGAGACATTGGGGCCAGTTACTACAAGGGTTGACGGTTGCTTTTTAAGGGCCCATCTGCAAGGGCAGGAGCAATACTTACCCTACCTGAGCGCCGCCTACGCTGAGGCGATCAGCCAGGCGCAGCCGATGGTGATGGATATCATCACTAGCCTGACCGGGGCGCAAGTGAATGCGGCCTACCACGGCCCACCGCCGGTTGCCCTGGTGCCATCGCCAGCGGTGCCGCCGCCACCTCGGGAAGAATCGATTCTGTCCGCCATTGAGCGGACTGGCGAACTAAGAATCGCCATGCGCCGGGATGCGCCGCCCTTTGGCTATGTGGACAGCAACACCGGCTGGGCGGGCTACTGCCCCAACCTGGCCTTGGCCCTGCGAGACTATCTACGGGAGGAAATACAGGCCGAGGTGGCCATTGAGTTGGTGGAACTGCCCTCCAGCTTAGCCGATCGCTTTGACCTAGTACGCGATGGCCAGGTTTACCTGGAGTGCGGCCCCAACAGTATCCAGGAAGGCATTGAGGGAATCGAATTTTCTAACCTCATCTTTGCTACGGGCAGCCGCTTCCTGACCACAACGGCTAAGGCTCCTACGGTAAACCCGGCCCTGGCCCTAGACGGGTTGGCTATTGGTGTACTGGCCAACTCCACCAATGAAACCTTTCTGCAGGAGCGCTACCCCGCCGCCGCCATCACCCGGTTTGATGGCCCCACGGGCCGGGCCGATGCCATTCAATCGGTCAATAACGGCCAGATTGATGCCTTCTTAGGCGATGACATCCTCACCCTGGCTGAAATGGATCGGCTGAACCTAACCCAGCCCCCCCTAACGCTGGTGCCAGAAATTCCGCTCACCTGCGAATACTACAGCCTGGCCTTGCCCAACAACGACCCCGCCTGGGTGGCTACCGTTAACACCTTTCTGCGAGCTAAGGCTGGGGAAGATACCTGGAGCACCTGGCTGGGAGAATTTGCCCCCGATTCCATCAACACCCTAGCCTATTGCCTGAACCGTTGAGGACGGTGCCGTAGTCAAGCCTGAAGCGCCGAAAACTTGAACCCCAAACGCCCTACCATTGCGCTGGCACAGGTTCAACTCCATCAACCGTGACCTCAGGCTGAACTAAACAATCTCCTGACGGCCTGCCAAACTAAAGTTACGAAAATGTTGGGCCTGTTCTTCAATACGGGAGGCGAGGCGATCACAAACCTGGCTGCATAACTCAAAAATTAACTCATCAGACACTCTGTAATAGGCTGAAGTGCCCTCTGTACGCCGATCTAAAATGCCAGCTTGCAGCATAACCTTGAGGTGCTTAGACACGTTAGCCTGGCTGGTTTGGGTGGCTTCTACAAGTTCTTGCACGCATTTCTCGCCATCGTGCAGGAGATTGAGAATTCGCAACCGCATAGGTTCGCTCAAAACACTAAAGTAGCTAGCCACCTGCTGCACAACTTCGGGCGGTACGGTGTTAACCCCAGCCATGGCTTGCCTGCCAAAACGACCCGACGCTATTTTAACAACTTTTATATTTCGTAAGTGGTTTATACATCATTTCCTTACGGAATTTGGCTGAATCACACCCACTTACTTCGTAGTACTGTTATCTCTCGTAGGGCGTTAACCCGCTGGCCGTTGGGCTTGTAGCCGGTAGCTGAGCTTCTATAATTTCGCTTAAATCCGGCAGACTAAGACAGTGAATACGTTAGTCTGCTAAACATAATCTAGCTACCACCGTTGGGGTATACCGCTGATGACTGCGCCTATTGTTGAAATTCTGCCCGATAAAGCTGCTCTGGTGCAGCACGCCCTACAACGGGTGCTGAATGTCATCCATCGCGCTATAGCAGAGCACGGTTTCTGCACCCTAGCTCTGGCTGGCGGCAGTACTCCCCAACCCCTTTACCAGGGGTTAGCGGAAAAAAAATTGCCCTGGGAGAAACTCTACATCTTTTGGGGCGATGAGCGCTACGTGCCCGTGCATCATCCCAGTAGCAACGCTGGTATGGCCAAGCAGGCCTGGCTAGATCGGGTGCCTATTCCCGCTGCCCAAATATTTATCACCCCGACGGACGAGGGCGATCCACACCAGTCAGCCCAGCAGTACGAGAAGACCCTCAGGTCTGTATTTGGCCCACTTCAAGGACTCTCCCCCGATGAGGTGCCGCAATTTGACCTGATTTTGCTGGGCATGGGAGATGATGGTCATACGGCTTCACTGTTTCCCTACACGGATACTTTGGCCGTGCGAGATCGCCTCGTTACCGTTGGCAGCAAGGATCGTGAGCCTCGCATTACTTTTACCGTGTCCCTCATTAACCGCAGCCGCAGTGTCATGTTTTTAGCCGCCGGGGCCAACAAGCAGACCGCCCTCCAGCAGGTCTTTTCGCCAGATGGGGACGATCAAGCCTATCCATCTCGGCTGGTGCATCCAATTGGGGAACTCTACTGGCTACTCGATGCTGAGGCGGTGGGCAATCTAGAGTTACCCACCGCCGCGCGGTTGTAAGGGAACGTAAAAGGGGCGTTGCCCAACTTGCGCCTTCACCCTTCTTCCGTCAGAATGAATCCGAGTCCTTTGTGACTCTTCTATGATTAGTCTCTATGGTCAAGCGTCTTTGACTCAGTAATGTGATTACCCTTTCGCTATTGCATCCCCTACATAAAACGCCGGTTCAGAGCTGGTCTTTTGACCAAGAACCACTCATTTGTATTGGCCGTTCCAGTGACAATGATGTCATTCTCTACAGTGCCGTAGTGTCGAGGCACCATGTTGAAATCCGTCGTCATGATGAGGGCTGGATAATCAAAAGCCTGGGCACCAACGGCACCTATCTCAATGGCAAACGGATAACGGAAATTGCGGTGGAAGATGGCATCATCATTCGCCTGGCGCGCTCTGGTCCTAACCTGCAAATCCATATGACCGAAGAGAAGCGGGATCCCCTTAAGGAACTGTTGCTCAGCCGTCGTAAGGCCGAAGCGAGTAATCTGGCGGAGTCCTCACCTCAACCCACCCTAGAAGAACTGACCCCCGACGCCTTGCCAAACCAAACCACTATCATCAATCATTGATGGGGTATCAACCATTGATAGGGCTATGGCCAGAAGCGACCAAATCTACGTCATGCGGCCCCTAGCGGGTATCGATGGCTTGTACCAGCATCACGGCATTGACTATGGCGACGGCACCGTCATCCACTACCGAAAAACTGGCGATGAGGCCGTGATTGCCCGCACCAGCTTTGAGACCTTTTCCTGGGGGAACCCAGTTTACCCGGTTGATCATACGTGGTAGACACTCCTGATGTGGTGATTGAACGGGCCGAGAGTCGTCTGGGCGAGCGTCAGTACGACCTTTTCTATAACAACTGCGAACACTTCGCCACCTGGTGCAAAACCGGTCGTAATGAGAGCGCCCAACTGGCTAATTTTGGTCTCCGGCTCGACCAGCTTAATTTGCCAGAGTTCCGCCGCCTAGCGGAGCGCTCCAGCCAAACCCAGTCCCCAGCGCAGGCGATGATTTTGTTCCACAAAGCCATCGGTGATATTGCTGCGGCCTACCAAACCACCCTCACCGGCCAACAGACCGCCCAACACGAGATCGAGACCTGGCAAAAGGTGGCCCAACGGGCCCTGGAAAAAGACCGAGAAGATTTAGCCAGGGCCGCCCTACACCGTAAGGTAGCCGCCCAAAAGCGGGTTGATGGGCTGACCCGGCAGTTGGGCGATTTGGTGGATCTGGAACTGTCTCTCCAACGCAGTCGCGATGCCGCTGAGCGTCGGCCATTGTGATAACTCCCAACGTAGAATTAAATCAAGCGGCTTCTTGGAAGATGTCACCAAATCAGCGGCACCCATCTGTCGCCAGATAGCTGCGGCCAGATAGTCTAGTTCAGCACTTACCATGCCCTAGGGATAAACTGGGCATCATTCAAAATCGCTACGCTATCGCCCTTTTGGGTCAGCACAAATAAGCCTTGGCGGTAGGCATAGCGATCGGCCTCTGACTCAATGCCAATCCCTGCTACGGTGCCATAAATTTGCATCTGGGCATATTCCGGAAAAAAGTCGCGAAATCTGCCCAAATCCACCACAAACTTCTTCACATCTTCAACGCTCAAACTGCTCTTCACCTCAACCGCCAGTACATGACCTTGATTGACCACCAACACGTCAATTTCTAAGGTGTCGCCCTGTCGCCGCCGCTTCACCCGCTGGCTAACCTGATCAACTGGAATCCCTCGCTCCCGAAACAACCGCTCACAGGCTGGTGCTACCAAATCTTCTACAAAGCGACCCCAGGCTCCCCCCAACTCTCCAATTTGTTTGCTGATTTGGCGATTGATTCGCTTGTTTTCCTCAATGCTGGTCTCCAACAAACGCTCGGTGGCCTGTATGCGCCGGTCGGTTTCCTGCATATGTCGGTCGGTTTCTTTCTGGGCTGTGGCTAGTTCGCCGAGCAATCGCCAAACATCATCTGCGGTAGTAGTCATTGAGCGTTCTTTAGATACCGATGCTTTCAGTGTAGATTACCCAATGGTGGGAGTAAGCGGTTCACTAGTTGTCTAGGCCAGACAGGAGCCCAATGTCAGCACTACGGTTGCCAAGTGGCAACTTATCCGCCTGGGGAGGTGCTGCAAGACCAACTAAGCCCCTGCTAACGGCCTAAGTCCTTTCTTAGGGCAAGGAAACGCCGTAAAGAAAATCGCGCTACCATGAAAGACCTTGGTTCAATCTGCCCTGCGCGCTGGCTATGGCCTATGTCTCAAGACTCGTTGCTTGCCAAATCTATTGACAGAGCTCAACTCAACGCTTTAGACAACCAGCTCTCGAAACGCTACATTGAGCTTGATCCAGGTGGCTACTTTTTGATTTCTCTCGATA
>JAAUUR010000230.1 GCA_012031045.1 Leptolyngbyaceae cyanobacterium SM2_5_2 | reverse complement strand
GTCCAGCGCCTCCACTTCGCTTTCGCGCAGCTCAATTGTGGCCGAGGTGTTATGCGCCGTGAAGTATTTCTGCACCTGCATATAAAAGTCCATCTGTGCCAAGGCCGAGAACTGCGAGATCTCGAATTGGTCGGCTCCCGGCAGATTTGCCCAGCAGACTTCGACCGGAATCTCGACCAGCCATTCGGTGCAGCGCGGATCAAAGGCATCGTCCAGCAAGCGTCCGTTCTCGTCTTTATCTGATTGCGACGGCACAATTTTGTAGCCGTATTCCAGGCAGGCCAGCGCCACCGGATCGTTCTTGCGGAAGGTGATGCGGCGGATAAACCGCTGGGCCTTGGGTGGATGCCAACCCGGGCTAGCCCCAGTTAGTAGCGATTTAGTACCGGCTGGTTGCACCGTGGTGCAGCGGTTAGGGCGTTTGAGCTGGTGCGATCGCAGTAGTCCCACACCACCTGGTGAACAGTCTCCTGCCACCGGTTTAGGTATTCGCGTTCTTTCTCCTTAAACTCCAGCCCTGGCATCGTGTCTGGACGACCGGCTTCCCACCAGTGCAACCACTCGACCCCAAGAGCCTGTACAAAGAAGTCAAACAAGCCGGTGAAGGAAACCCCGACAATGGGATCCTCCAGACGCGACTTTTGGTAGCGGGACTCTACAAACTGGTGGTTCAGTAGCACCGCTACTGAAAGAGCGGCGGCTTTAAAGGCATCCTGCTGCTCTTGCAGGTTGTCAGGATCAAGCTGATTTAGGTGAACCTCGGCTAAGTTACAGTGAAAATTGGATCCAAGTATTTCTCCACAGGGGTTGAGGCCATAGCGATCGTCCCCACCCGCCCGGCGCTTAGCCTCCCCAGCCCACTGAATGGCTCCCTCGCCGGAGTAGAACTGCTTCCGCACCGAGGCGATGCAGTCCGCCAGACTGGGCTTTTGGTGGAAGACGCGAGTATGGTTGGCCATCCGCAGCACGTCCCGTTCGGGGTCAATGCGCCAGTTGCCCTTGGCATCCTGCTGCCAGAGGTTGTCTTTGGCGTTGGCGGCCAGGTTGTCATTGCTATCAAATTGACGCATACCGGCGGATCGGCGAATATTGCCCGCTACCACGCAGGCGGCGGCTTCATCAATTAGCAGGCAGCACTCTACGGAATTAAGCTGGCGACCCAGGGCTTTGTTAAGAATGGTGGCGCAGCGGTCATAGAGCAGCGCCAAACGGATGGGATTAGCCACGCCACCGAAGCCCTTGAGCTTCTCCCCAGCCGGGCGCACATCTTGCAGGTCGATAGTAACTTCGACATCCCCTGTGAAGCGCTCGTCGGTCGAAAGCTCCAGTAAGGTCTGGTAAGACTGCACCCAACCCTGGCGGCTATCCCCAACTCGGATATCTACCTGGTGGTCGTCGATGGTAACTTCAGTAATTTCCCGACGTTCGGCCGCAGGCGTGGCGCCAATTTCGCCCACCATTGTCACCCTGAGGCAATTGCGAATGGCCGGGATTTGGTTAATGTACTTAGGCTCCAGAATCGCCCCGGTGCCGCAGCCCATCATGGCCAGATCCATCATCAGGCCAAAGGCGCGCCAGTCTACGACGTTGGTGCTGGTGCAGTTGTAGGCACCAGAGAAGTTTTCAGGCTGCCTGCTCCAGGCGGTGCCGCCTACCCACAGCCAGCGCCCCGAAGGGAGAGCCTTGACCTGGCGCTGCATACGGTTGAGCAGTTTGGTTTCCTCTGGGGTGAGGTGGCCCAGTTCCACCAGACCGGCCAAGGTGCGATCGCACACCTGATCCCAGGTTTCACGCTCACCGGCCACCACTTCGCCCCGCCGACTGTAAGTGCGGTAGAACACAGGGAAAGCTGCTGGTGCGGATTCTGGGAATGGCCCTTGCTGCCGGGTGCGGGGAAGTTCTTGAACCATGGATCAGCCTTTATTTAAATACGCTTGGTTGGTCGTTGCCCAATGGTCGATCATCATAGCGGATATTTTTAGATGTAGCGTTTCAAAAGAAAATTTCTGTAAATCAGGCGCTAGATCTAGAAGCATCTAGATAACCTTGTCTCCTCAATCTAAGGCCCAACGCCAAACTCACACCGCCTGCTGGCCTATCAGTAGCAAGCGTCAGAGGAGAAGAGGGTTCGCACAGGAATGCTGGTTTTAGCTAGGTTGCGATCAGGTTAGGGCGGTGGTCAATGACTTAAAGCTCAATCATGAATAGAGCCATCGGGCATGATGGCCCCAGTCAAGATAGTGCCCGTGAGTTTGACCATAGTTCGCCCGCCTACAGCCACCTTGGCCCCACTCAGATCCGCTCCACTCAGGTCAGCGCCGCTAAAGTCGGCCCCAATCAGATCGGCCTCGCGCAGGTTAGCGTGGCTGAGGTCGGCCTGGAGTAAATTAGCCCGAAACAGCTTGGCCCTGCTCAAATTGGCCCGGTTGAGGTTGACCTTGTGCAGAAAGGCATCGCTCAGATCTGCACCGCTTAGATTGGCCTCACTGAGGTTGCGGTTGGAGAAATCTTTCTCCCGCAGGTTTGCACCACTGAGGTCTGTGCCACTGAGGTCGCGATTCTGCCGAGCCCGATGAGCGCTACTGGAGGCATGACGGGTATGGGCGTTATAGGTGTTGTACCCCTGTTCAGTACCATCATCCCTAGGTGGCGCTTGGTTGGTTGGAGAGTCGTAGCTGCCAGGGCTATGGCCAGAGCCAGGGTTAGTATGGTTAGAGGTTCCAGCACTACCTACTCCAGCAGCGGCATCGCGCCTCTGCCGATAGGTTTGATACGGCCCAGAAGACTGACCCGCCCCATTCGTAGTCGCTCCGCCGTTACTGGAGCCGCCGTTACTGGATGCGCCGTTATTGGAGGCAGAGCCGTTGGTGGTAGTTCGGCTACCAGACGATGGGTGGCTCGATGAAGTAGCGCCTTGGCCTGTCGCCGTATGGCCCTGGCCAGTGCCATTGTGGTAGCCCTTAGACCCCGTAGCCTCTGCCTCGCTGCGGCTATGGCCGTAGTAGCTGCCGCCGTAACTGCCACGGGAATAGCGGTAATACCTATTGTGAGAGGCCGATGGTGGGGTATCTTGGCTATCTGCGGTGGTCCCATAGCCTGAGTTGGCTTCGTAGGTGCGCCCGTTACCATTGGTGGAGCTGTGCGTGCTATGGCCATTGGCTCCAGAGCTGGTGCTGCCATAGCCGTTGCTGTTATACCCATTGCTGTAGGTAGAGCGATAATCGCCATTGCGATAGTAGCGATCGCCCCCCGTCGAGCCTCCATAGCTGCTAGCAGCCCCATTACGGCTGGCGGTGGTAGTAGCGCTGCTGCGACCATTGCGACTTTGGGAACGCAGCAAATCTCGCGCCTGGTTGAGGGCTTTAATTTTATCCTGGGCTTTTTGATACAACCGGTCGTTGTCTTGGGGAATACGATCCGGATGCCAGACAAATACCAAATCCTTATAAGCCTGGTTGACCTCTTCCATTGAGGCACCAGGCTCTAGCTCAAGAATTCGGTAAGCGTTATCCAGCTCTCGCATAGGGAGGTCATCTCGCGCTGAGCCCACAGGGGCAGGTGCTTAATTTCTAACATTTTAGGCGGGTTACCCTATCCCGCGTAAGGTCTGGGCCAATATCTACTGGTTAGCTTAAGGGTAGCTAGCCCAAACTGCCTAATTCTTAAAGAGAATTTCGGGGATCACCACAGCTTAATATAGGGACATATTCAGCGGTTGGGAGAGAGCGATGCGGATATTAGTCATGGGTGGTACCCGATTTATTGGGGTAGCGTTGACCAAGCTACTGGTCGAGCGGGGGCATGACGTGGTGCTGTTTAACCGGGGCAATCACCCGGCTCCAGTGGCAAGAGTACAGACTATTGTGGGAGATCGCACCGATGCCGAAACCCTTAAAACCCAGCTCAGTGGCGAAACCTTTGACGCTATTTTTGACAACAATGGTCGAGAACTGAGCGATACGCAGCCATTGATTGAAATTTTCAACGGTAAGCTCCAGCATTTTATCTATGTCAGTTCTGCCGGGGTGTACCTCAAGTCTGACCAAATGCCCCACATTGAGGGCGATGCCGTAGATCCCAACAGCCGCCACAAGGGCAAGTTTGAAACCGAAGCCTACCTGCAAGCCCAGGGCGTACCGTTTACCTCCGTGCGCCCGGTTTACATCTACGGGCCACAGAATTACAACCCGCTAGAATCCTGGTTTTTTGACCGGATTGTGCGCGATCGTCCCCTACCCATTCCCGGTAATGGGATGCATCTGGCTCAGTTGGGCCACGTGCAAGATCTGGCCGCCGCTATGACCGCTGTACTGGGCAATAAAACCGCAATTGGGCAGATTTACAACATTTCTGGCGAAAAAGCGGTCACTTTCGACGGGCTGGCGCGCGCCTGCGCTATAGCCGCCGGAAAGGATCCATCCAGTCTTAAAATTGTTCACTACGACCCTAAAGCCTTCGACTTTGGCAAGGCTAAGGCCTTCCCAATGCGGGTACAGCACTTTTTTACCGCGATCGACAAAGCCCAGGCCGAACTGGGCTGGGCTCCCACCTTTGACCTGGTGACCGGGCTAAAGAATTCCTTCCAAAACGATTACCTGGCCAGCGGGGCCGACCAGGCCGAAGTGGACTTTGCCGTGGATGATCAAATCCTGGCGGCTTCTTAGTCCTGGGGGCTTTCTGGTTCTGGCGGCCTCCTAGCGGCCTTGGTTCCGTCCCCGGCGGAGTAAGACCTGCGTGCCAAAGCGCAGCACAAACAGCGGGTTGTAGAGCAGGTAGCGCCGCCACAGCCGCCTGGGTTCCTGGCTGAGTCGGTAGAGCCCACTCTTAAGCCCAGGCCCATCATCCAGCGGGGCGCTTGGGAGACTTCGCCGCTGAAGAAGTTAAAGGCCGCGCCAACGCCAATCATCACGGCCTCAAGCTGACCCATCTGGCGGTGCATCCACTGTTCTTGCTTAGGGCAACCCAGCCCCACAAACACCACCCGCCCTCTAGATTGGCGAATGCGCTCAACATCGGCGGCCTCTTCCGCCGCCGTCAGCGGCTGAAAGGGGGGAGCATGGCTGCCGGCAATGGTTAGGCCAGGGAACCGCTGGCGCAGATAGGCCGTTAGCCTTTGCAGGGTAAGCTCGGTGCCGCCATAGAGATAAATGGGGAGACCCACTACTTCGGCACGCTGGCACCAGGCCAACATTAGGTCTGGCCCGTAGACGCGGGTTGGTTGGGCAATGCCCAGGAGCCGCAGCCCCCAGACCAGGGGCATCCCATCGGGGGTGACCAGAGCCGCCTGGTTAACAATAGTTCGGTAGGCCGTATCCTGATCCGCCGTCATCACCACATGGACGTTGGCGGCGACCACATAGCAGGAGCGTTGGGCCTCAGCCCAGGATTGGATGAGATCGCACGCCTCCCCATAGCTTGTCGCATCCACGCGCGTAGTCAAAATTATTCGCGAGGCTCCAGCACCAGTCCCCATTGGTGCGGCATGGCCTGTAGAATGGGGTCTAAATTTTGGTGAACGGCCCGACGTCATGGGTTCATGCTCCCTTGGGGTAGAGTCATTGTAGCGAGGGAAATCTAGGCCGCTGTAGGAAGCGCTATCGACTGCCGTTCAATGCCGCCCATTTCCCCCCTAATCTTCCCCCACCTCCCCCATCTTCCCCCATCTCCCCCACCTTCCCATGCTCCCCACCCGCCTCCGCGTCAGCGTCGTTGCTCTTTCATCGATGGCCAGGAGGTGCTGCTGCTGCATCAGATGACCCTGCCAGAGCCCGACTGTTGGGATTTACCCGGCGGCGGCCTCGACCCAGCGGAGGATTTAATCACTGGCCTGCGGCGAGAAGTGGCCGAGGAAATCGGCATTACCAATTTCACAATCGAGCAGTTGCTGACGGTGTTCGAGGGCTTTTATCCAGAACCAGGCGGGCAGTTGCACACCCTCAATCTGGTCTATCAGTGCCGAGTGTCGCCCCGTCCACTCACATTTACCCCGGTGGATTTAGAGGAAATTGGGCCGCAGGGCATTCGCTGGCTGCCAGCGCAGGAGTTAACGCCAGAGCAGTGTTCTGATCGGGCCTGGGCCGCCATTGCAGCAGCGGGGCTGGTGTAGAAAGGCCGAAGCGGATTAGCTGGCCACCACAAAAAGCAGGGGTGGATCTTCGATCCACCCCTAAACCCCCTCCAGGGGAAGAAACGCTAATCCAAAATCCCCAATTCAAAAATCCTAGCCAATCCAAACCCCTTCTGGGATGATTGGCCAGAGCTCGCATTTTAGAAGAACGCCGGTTGGTGGCGAATCAAGCTAAGGAACTCTTCGCGGGTTTTCTGGTCATCCTGGAAGCTGCCCAGCATGGCGCTGGTAACCGTCCAAGAGCCAGGCTTTTGGACGCCCCGCATGACCATGCACATGTGGCTGGCTTCAACCACAACGGCCACCCCCTGAGGGTCAAGAATTTCCTGAATGGCTTCGGCCACCTGGCGGGTGAGGCGCTCTTGCACCTGCAACCGGCGAGAGTACATTTCGACAATTCGGGCCAGTTTGCTTAAGCCCACTACTCGCTGGTTGGGAATGTAGGCCACGTGAGCGCGGCCCATGAACGGCAGCATGTGGTGTTCGCACAGGCTAAATAAGCCAATATCGCGCACCAGCACCATTTCGTTATGGCCTTCGTCAAAAATAGCGCCGTTGACCAGCTCTTCCAGGGACTGTTGGTAGCCGCTGGTGAGAAACCGCATGGCCTCAGCTACCCGCTTGGGGGTTTTGAGCAGACCTTCCCGCTCTGGGTCTTCTCCAACCGACAGCAGCATGGTGCGGACGGCCTCTTTCATATCGTCTTGGCTGGTTTCGGGGATGGCATAGGGCTTGGCTTCAATGCCGTGGCTGAGGGTGCGATCAGGCAAAATAGTGGGGTTGAACCGCACCCTTGGGGTTCAAGCCGTTGATCGAAGCTGTTTCGGCAAAGCCGTTTGAGGATGCAATAGTCATAGGGATTCTACAAAACTCCAGATATTCGACAAAATTGAGGCCGCTCGCTGAGTCAGCCAGAATGGACAGCAGAAAAAAGCTGAATTCGCTAAAGGGCTCCCCCAGCAGGCATTAGCGTCAGGTCTTCGATAACCGCCTGGGGGGGCAGTAGCACCGTGCTGAGGATAGCTTGAGCCACCACGTCTGGGGTTAGCATCTGGCTGCGGTCAAAGTCAGCCTGAACGGTCTCTGTGTCCCAAATTGGGGTGTTGACGGCTCCGGGGGAAACCGTGACTACACGCACACCATAGGGCCGCTCCTCCACCGCTAGCACCCTGGATAAAGCCACCAGCCCAGCCTTGCTGACGGTGTAAGCTCCCCAGTCTGCAAAAGCGGCCCTGGCAGCAACCGAAGCCACATTGACAATGGTGCCCCCGCCGACCTGTCGCAGAATTGGCAGGGCCGCCTGAATACACTGGAAAACACTGGTCAAGTTCAAGTCCATGACCTGTTGCCAATGCTCCAGGGGCATAGTGGCCAGAGCGCCGGTATAGCCCATTCCAGCATTGTTGATTAGCACGCTAAAGGGGCCAAAATCGGCCATAGCCTGGGCTAAATGCTCCGCCAAGGGAGGCAAATCTACCAGGTCAATAGCGTAAGCCCTAGCCATGACCCCATAGCCTTCAACATCAGCCAGAATAGGCTCAAGCCGCTCAAGGGAGCGACCCACCAGAGCCACATCGTAACCGGCCTGGGCCAGAGCTAGGGCCGTAGCTTGACCGATACCACGGCTAGCCCCGGTAATGAGAGCACGACGCGGCAGACCGGGAATGGGAGGAGTTGCCAATGCTGGATACCAGAAACAAACAAAGCAGAACTAGAAAGGTTGAAACCAAAAAGTGGAGTGTCTAAACTTGCTTCTTAACACGGCCTGTCTAGCGCAGAGGAACCAGACATCAATTAACCTACTCACTATGTTAACAAATGTGAAGAACTTTTAAGGATTGATCTGGGAATATCGAATTACCCTGGGGTGTGTATTCAGCCTAGCGCTGCCACCAACCCGTCATATTAATCTCGGATTAAAGGAGCCTGAGTATGGCTCCTAGGCAGCCGCTTCGGCAAACACGCCAATTTTGCGATACTTCTGGTAGCGCATTTGCTGTCGCACCTCCGGGGTAAGGCGGCTTAAATCGGCCAAATGCTCAACCAGAGCTTGTTTAAGGATTTCAGCCGCCTTTAACGGGTCAGAATGAGCTCCTCCTACAGGTTCAGGTAAGAGCTGGTCGAGAATGCCGAGCTGTCTTAAATCCCAGGAGGTAATTTTTAGGGCTTCGGCCGCTTCGGCGGAGCGCCCGGCATCTTTCCACAGAATGGCGGCGCAGGCTTCTGGGCTAGCCACGGTGTAAACCGAATGCTCAAACATCAGCAGGCGATCGCCGACGCCA
>JAAUUR010000229.1 GCA_012031045.1 Leptolyngbyaceae cyanobacterium SM2_5_2 | reverse complement strand
GATTTAACCGGGGCCAACCTGAGCAATGCCAACCTAACCCAGGCATTTTTAACCAACGCCATTTTGGAAAATGCCACCCTTGATGCCGCCAACTTAACCCAGGCGCAGATCTACTTTGCCGAAGTAGCCGGAGCCTCTTGGGAAAACGCCAACCTGACCGGCACAGAAATCGTCGGCACACCGATTAGCATTGGGGGCGATTGAAATAGCCGGTACGGCCAACTGAGTTGTGAGGTTTGGCGACAAATTTTGAAGTTCCCTTGCGGAAAGGGCGATCCCGCCCTGATTCCCGCAGACAATAGCCAGAATGATCCCCGTTGGGTTAGCCCTAGCGGGGATAGGTTTTTCCATCGCAAGACCCTGGGTTCATACCATCCCAATGGGGACGGGTTGACGTTGTCCATGTCCCCGGCTGGTCTCTGCGGCCTAAATTCACGGTTCAAAATTCACGGTTCAAAATTCTGAATTTTGCCTTTTCCCTTTGGCCTTTTCCCTATGCTGACTTCTACACTATCCGATGCCAACCGCCGCCTGGAGCGCGCCCTTAAGTATGTCGATATTTCCGAAGATGCCTCTGAGCGGCTGCGCTATCCCAAAGCCAGCCTGACGGTATCCATTCCGGTGCGGATGGATAATGGTATGCTGCGGGTGTTTCAGGGCTATCGGGTGCGCTACGACGATACCCGTGGCCCAACCAAGGGCGGCATCCGCTTTCATCCCGATGTCACTCTGGATGAAGTGCAATCCCTGGCGTTTTGGATGACGTTTAAGTGCGCCGCTCTGAACCTACCCCTGGGTGGTGCTAAAGGGGGGGTGACGGTCAACCCCAAGGAACTCTCCAAGTTTGAGCTGGAGCGGCTGAGTCGGGGCTATATTGACGCGATCGCCAACTTTATTGGTCCCGATGTCGATGTGCCCGCCCCGGATGTCTACACCAACGCCATGATCATGGGCTGGATGATGGATCAGTACAGCATCATCTGCCGCAAGCTCAGCCCGGCGGTCATTACCGGCAAACCCCTGAGTATGGGCGGCAGCCAGGGCCGCGACACGGCCACCGGTACGGGAGCCTTCTACGTGTTGCAAGCGATGATGGCCAAGTTTGGCAAAGTGCCCCAAACTACCACGGTGGCGGTGCAGGGCTTTGGCAATGCCGGTAGCGTGGTAGCTCGGCTGCTGTTTGATGCCGGGTACAAAGTCGTGGCCGTTAGTGATTCCCAAGGCGGGATTTTTGCGCCCCAGGGGTTGGATATCCCTAGCATTCAGCAGTTCAAAACCTCCACCCGCAGCCTCAAAGCCGTCTACTGCGAGGGCAGCGTTTGCAGCGTCGTGCAAGACCACACCACCCTCACCAATGAAGAGCTGCTAGCGCTGGACGTGGATATCTTGATCCCCGCTGCGCTGGAGAATCAGATTACTGCCGAAAATGCCTATTCTGTGCAGGCGCAATATATTTTTGAAGTGGCCAATGGCCCCATTACCTCGGAGGCCGACTTAATTTTAGAAGCTAAGGGGATTGAGGTTTTTCCAGATATTCTGGTCAACGCTGGCGGGGTTACGGTTAGCTACTTTGAATGGGTACAAAACCGCAGCGGCCTCTACTGGTCGGTAGAGGATGTGAATAGCCGCCTTAAAACGATGATGGTGGCCGAGGCCGAAAGCATCTGGCAGATTGCCCAAGAACTGGGCATATCGGGCCGCACCGCCGCCTACGTCCACGCGCTAGAACGACTCGGTGATGCGCTTAATGCCAAGGGCACTCGCGATTACTATGTCAGTGGCATCTAGGTTGGTAATCTTTTAGGCAGACTCAGGCGGATTTTTGGAAGTATGGAAGTTAGAAGCTAGCAGTTAGGAGCTAGCAGTTAGGAGCTAGGAGGATGGCCGTTATCCTAACGTCTTGAGAACCTCCGGCTCTGAGTAGATACCTTGTAGAACTTCTAAGGCTACGTTTATGGCCAAACCAGCAAAATCTGAAACCGTGCCCAAGGCGATGCAGGAAAAGTTCAACTGCATCACCGCCATCACCAACGACTTTGCCCAGCAGCATCTGAATGAAGAATACGCCACCCTGATCCGTCAGGCGACGGCGGCGCTGTGCCGCAAGCGCCCCTCTCCCCTGGCCAGCGGCAAAGATCACACCTGGGCCTGCGGCATTAGTCATGCCATTGGCATGGCCAATTTTTTGTTTGACCCGTCCCAAGACCCTCACATCAGCGCGAAGGAACTGTACGCCTGGTTTGGGGTGAGCGCCAGCACCGGGCAGGCCAAGTCTAAGCAGGTGCGAGATGCGCTGGATATTTCACAGATGGATCCAGACTGGTGGCTGCCCAGCCGCATGGAAGATAATCCTATGGCCTGGCTGGTTTCCTTCAACGGCATGATTTTGGATGCCCGTACCGCACCCGTGGGCGTTCAGGAACAACTGGCCGAGATGGGCCTGATTCCCTACGCGATTGGGGCAGCGGATAGCTCGGCGGTTAGCTCGCCCCCAGCCCCTAGGGAACCGGTTGAGGGTAGATCGCCCGATGCCATTTATACGCTGAAGGTCTCAATTATCGAAGGCCCCGTAACTGAAGAATTTGCCGAAGAAAATCCCCATATCACCCGCACCATCCAGATTAAGGGGCAGCAGACGCTGGCCGATCTGCATCGCATCCTGTTTGAGGCTTTTGACCGGGAGGAGGAGCATATGTACGAGTTTCAGGTCGGGGGTAAGGGGCCGCAGGATCCTGAAGCCCAACGCTACGGGTTGAGTGCCGCCATGGACGCCGACCTGGCGGGGGATGTGGCCAAAACCACTCTCCACGCCCTGGGCCTGGCGGTGGAGGAATATTTTGGCTACTGGTTCGACTTTGGCGATGACTGGTGGCACATGATTGAAGTCATGGCCATTGAGGACAAAGCTAGCAAGGGCAAGTATCCCAAAGTTATAGGCCGCATTGGCGCTAGCCCACCCCAGTATGCCGATTTTGAATAGCTCGCAAAGCCCAACCAGTGCCTAGTCAATTAATGATTGGCAGTTAAGGGAGTATCCTTTAGGTCAGACCAGCAAAAGAATTGGGAACTAGAAAAGCCCTAGGGCTTTCGCAATATGGAGATTGATTCGCCGATTCAGTAGGCGGAGCGCATGTCGCCACGCTCAGACCGAGCCCGTTCTTTGGCTTTGGCGGCACTCTTCTTAAGCGCCTCAAGGCGCTTGATGTAGCGATCACGCTGACGCTTTTTAGGGGTTTGCTCGATTAGGGTTTTCAGGGCACTACCCAGGCTCTTATAAGCGTTTGGCAAAGTATAGCCAAACCGGGTCGCAATGGCAATGGCTCGCTCGTCTGCATCAATGCTTTCTTGCAGCGTTTTTTGGTTGTTATTGCGCTTGTAGAGACGCCAACCCGAAAACTGCACAACCCCAGAGCCAGCATCAGTAAGAGGCCGTCTTGCACCCATAGTTCGCCAACCGCACCGCCTAACCCGATGGCTAAGGCCGCCATTTCCCAACCATCACGGGGAATTGTGTCGTTTTGAACGCGGCCTACCTCATGCCAAAACAATAAGTTGCGCTGGTCGAGCGCTAGCTGCTCCCACTTCACCAGGTCAACCTGAATCTCAACCTGGTCTTTGCCAAGTTCTTCACAGGTAATTAACGGGGGGCTTACATCTATGGCCGACTCTACTGTTACCCAACTTTGAAGTTCGGGCGGCAGCAAGCTCCTCAATCGGCGAAGTTCACCCATATCAGCGCGAGCCGTGGACGTGGCGTACGAGGTCATGGAAATCAATAGGATGATAAAACAACCGGGCAACGCTGAGAAAAGCCTAGGGCTTACGCAGCATTGATCTATATTACGCTCAGCTAGCCAGTATGGTCTGTCTGCAGGTGCCAGTCTGCCAAGCGAGCCTTGCATCAATAGACGGCCAACTCCTAAGGCTTAGCGATCTATTAATGTAGATCCTACCTTACGGCTCCCAAGTCCGCAGGAAATGCCACTATTCTCTATGAAGATGTTCTGGGCCGCCTCTATCTATAGTTGTGAGGATGGTAATGGGGACAGATCCCTATCACTGGATTGATACGTCGCTAGCAGCACTACGGCGGGCGCATCGCTACCGCTCGGTACAACGGCTTGAGGGCATGGCCGGAGCCCTTGTTCAACGGCAGGGGCAAACCCTTGTAAACTTTGCAGGTAACGACTACTTGGGGCTGGCCAGTGATCCTAGGCTAAGGCAGGCGGCTATAGCGGCAATTGCAGCCTACGGGACGGGCAGCACTGGCTCACGCCTGCTGAGCGGTCATCGAGAACTCCACGAGCAATTAGAAACGGCGATCGCACCCTTAAGGGCACTGAAGCCGCCCTAGTATTTAGTTCGGGCTATTTGGCCAATCTTGGGACGATTGTGGGCCTGGTAGGTACCCCAGATCTAATCTTAGGAGATGAGTTTAACCACTCTAGTTTGAAAGTGGGTGGTCGCGCCAGTGGGGCCACAGTCTTGAACTACGACCACGGCGATAGCACTCACCTGGAAGACCTACTGGCCACCCATCGCCATCGTTACCGCCGCTGTCTGATTACCACCGACAGCGTATTTAGTATGGATGGTGACCTGTGCCCCTTGCCCGAAATTCTAGATTTGGCTGAAGCCTATGGAGCCATGGTATTGGTAGACGAGGCCCACGGTACAGGGGTATTTGGGATGCGAGGCTCTGGAGCCGTTGAGTACCTGGGCTGTAGTGGGCGACCGCTGATCGCCGTTGGTACCCTAAGCAAGGCACTGGGTAGCCTGGGTGGCTATGTAGCTGGCTCAGCGACCCTCATCGACTTTCTCCGTAACCGGGCTCCGGGATGGATTTACACCACTGGTCTCTCTCCGGCTGATACAGCTGCGGCTCTGGCCGCAGTGCAAATTATTCGGCAAGAGCCTGAGCGGCGGCAATGGCTTTGGCAGAATGTGCAAATCTTGAGTCAGGGCTTGGATGAGCAACTCAGCCGCCTCACGGAGCCGAAGACTGGCTTTGAGCGCCTCCCCTCCCATTCGCCAATTTTGTGTTTGCAGTGCCAACGGGCTGAGGTTGCTATCTCTGTCAGCCAACGGTTACAGCAGGCGGGGCTATGGGTTGCGGCTGTGCGACCGCCTACAGTGCCTACAAGCCGCCTGAGGATGACTATTATGGCCACCCATGAGCCTGGCCATCTGACGCAGTTAGTCGCCGCTCTAGCCGCCGCTTTAGAGGCAGAAACGTCCTAAACATCTACCGCTTGGAACCCCAACGACGCTGCTTATGACGAGCCAGGGTTTTACGCTTGCGCTTTTCGATGGGAGTTTCAAAGTGTCGATTTTTTTCGCATATCAGAAAAAATGCCGGCTCTGGATACTTTGCGCTTGAAGCGTCGCAGAGCTGATTCAATAGACTCCTCTTCTCCCAAAATGACTTGGGCCATAACTGCTCCTGTAAACCACGATTAGCCTACGGTCGGTTAACTCCCGCAGACTCAACTCCAACCAGCGAGAGAGCGATCCCCCCCGCCAATTAAAACTCCCCAATTATTCGATTCGGTGTCTGGCAACTCGGTTTCTGGCCATGCCTGGATTGCCGACTAGGTTCCAATCAGAATCAAGGAATGGGCCAGAACAGGTTGATTAGCGACGATCGCGACGATTCCAGCCACCGCCGCCGCCACCGGAAGACCCAGACTCACGGGGCCTAGCCTTGTTAACTTTCAGATCACGCCCCATCCACTCAGCTCCGTCTAGGGCATCAATGGCCGCGTTTTCCTGGGCTTCGCTTTCCATTTCTACAAAGGCAAAACCACGGGGACGCCCTGTTTCTCGATCTGTGGGTAGGCTAACCCGGCTAACGGTGCCATACTCAGCAAATATTTCAATGATTTGATCCTGGGTGGCATCGAAGGATAAATTGCCAACATAGATAGACATAGCTGCATCTCCATGAGATAAAAATGACCGGAAGTTACAGGGAGATGTACCCAAGCCTATAAACTGGCTAGCCAGGCAATTCAACCATCAACTCACTTGGCCAGCATATCACAGAGGCAAAAATCTGCCGACCCAGGCTGGGGGTGAAATCTACCCTTAGTCTTCAGGTAAGACCCACCTGGGGGGCTGGGAGGCTCGCTCCATAATTTTGCGCCGCACTGCTTCGTCGGCCATCTCCAAGATTTTGTCCAGGGAGGTATCGGCAATGAACTTAGAGGCTTCTTCCGTATATTTCAGGTTAGGACACTGATCGCCTAATACGCAGCCATTCTTGCAATCTACGGCGCAGTTAATTTCCATGGCTTCACTGGCTCCTGCTGAATTGACACTAGGGGAATATGAGAGGGGAGTAGGTCAATGGGGTTTAAACCTCTCGTTTAGAAATTGTAACAATCCTCATCGTCACCCTAGGAGGAGAATTTTAGCAATTTCCGACCATTCCTTTAACCGGTCACCTTACTACCAAGATGCCCCCATGCCCTCATCCCCCTTTTCTCAACCGCCCCGCCCACGGCCCCAATGGCCACTCTGGATTTTAGGCGCTACCTTACTGGGGCTACTGGTTTTAGCCTACGTTTATTGGGTTGAGCCCCAGGGGCTAAGGCTGTTGGGCAACCTGGCTTCAGCCTAGCCCCTGGGCGAGAGCTTGGGCTTAATCGCCTAGGTTAGGTCGCCAGTCGCACGGCCATCAGCAAATCGTGATGGATTTCCGGGGAAGCCGCAATGATCAGGCCGGGGCGTTGATAGTTATCGCAGGTGTGCAGGGGAGGAAGGGGGTCGCCAGCCAGGGTTGTAACAATATGGCCCATTTCGCGGGCCATGAAAGCCAGAGCGGCCCCATCGATAAACTGCCCCCGCGCCAGGACGGCCCCGGCCAGATCGCCGCTGAGTACACCGTTAAAGTTAGGAATTTGCAAGGTCTTAGAATAGTCAGCCTTGGTGTGGTACACCCGATAGCGCTCGGCTAGATAAGGCCCTAACGCCCCCATCTGCCAGCCCAGGCATATTGCCTTAGGTGGCTCAGCAATGGTGATGGGGGTGCACTCTTCTAAGGTATCGGAGAGGCGACCTTTGAAGGCACCTTCTCCGACGTAGGGCATAGGTAGTAGAGGTCTTGGCCTGGCGTGATGGCGATCGCGGCTTCATAATCATCTGTGTTAAGCACGCTGAGAATAATTTGATAATTGGAGTGACCATCCAAATAGAACTGGGTGCCATCAATGGGGTCTAGGGCAATCAAATAATCACCAGGGGCACCTAGATCTGTCGCCCGAAAATATTTGGTGTTGTAGGTTTGCTCGTGTTCCTCGCCAAAAAACCGTACTTGGGGAAACAGCCCTAGCAATACAACCTCCATCATGGTTTGAATTGAGAGGTCAGCATCGCTGAGGGCAGAGGCAAAGAAGTTGTCACCTTTACCCTCTTTGTCAGGCTGGGCGTTGATTTTAGCCTGAATTTGCTGAGCGTAGGCTCCTGCGGTCTTAAGGTAAGGTAGCAGGGTTTCTAGAATTTGCCGGGGGGTAGTTGGTTCAGCATAGGTCGCAAAACCTGATGGCAGAGCATCCCTTATTTACGCATACTTGGGCGACCTCTTGAGCGTTAACAACTACGAAAGAGCCGCTGGTGAGTTCGACCTCAGCTGAAGCCGCCCAAGTTAACCCTACCTTACCCCTGCTGAGGCGCTGAGTAAGTGATGGCGTAGAAGGTAGCTCCTTGGGGATCTTGGATGAGGCTAAAGCGCCCAACGCCAGGAATATCATGCGGCGGCATTAATACCTTCCCGCCCAACTCCGTAGCTTTTTGAGTGGTTTCTTCGACGTTTTCAACTGTGATATAAACTCCCCAGGTGGGCGGCATAGCTGGAGCATTGGGTGGCATGCCCATCATTCCGCCTACCTCCTGACCACCAACTTTCACTACTGTGTAGGGAATACCATCTACCAGGCTTTCCTCAAGGGCCCAACCCAGCAGCTGACTATAGAATTGCTGAGCCGCTTCAGGCTTGGTTGTCATTAACTCGAACCAACTAAACGCACCATGCTGTTCAAAGGGATTCATGGGGATAGTCCTCGTAGAAATGAGCGATTCTATCCTATCATGGCTGATTAGTTCATATATACTTAACACTCGGTGAACTTGGGGTTATGAAAGAGACCAATTTCTTAAACTGCGTGCCTGTGCTGCGGGTTAGCGATGCGCGGAGTAGCGGCGCATTTTATTGCGATGGGTTGGGGTTTACCCAGGATTGGGAGCATCAGTTTGAAGTCGGCCTGCCTCTATTTATTTCAGTTAGCTGCGGTGCGACCACGCTGTTTTTGACTGAGCATCCAGAAACCGAGGTCGGTACATTGGTTTACATCTATGTTGAGGATGTAGATGCCCTAGGGAAGCGGGTGACGGCCAAAGGGGTGCCGATAGATTTAGAACCGGTTGACCAGCCCTGGGGCCTGCGCGAAATGTATCTAAGGATTTGGATGGCAACCAATTGCGGTTTGGGCAACGCTTGTAGCTAG
>JAAUUR010000228.1 GCA_012031045.1 Leptolyngbyaceae cyanobacterium SM2_5_2 | reverse complement strand
CAGCAGCTTTCAGTATAGCAAGAGAGACCGGCTAAGCCTTATTGTTTTCAAGAGCCCAGCGGGCCAGTTCGGTGCGGTTGTGGAGGCCAGTTTTACCCAGCATATTGCTGACGTGGCTTTCAATGGTGCGCTGGCTAACCTGTAGCTCACCGGCAATTTCGCGGTTAGCCATGCCGCGCGCTACAAACTGCACAACCCGGAGTTCTGTTGGGGTTAGCTCTACGTCAAAGGGAACCTGAATAGCAAGGTTACCGCCTGCTTTAATTTGCTGCTTGATGAGTCGGGAGGCGTGCTTGAGGGACGACTCCACTTGGGCGACCAGTTCTTCTGGCTCGAAGGGTTTGACCATGTACACGTCAGCCCCCGTATTCAAGCCCTTAACACGGTCCTGACTTTGCCCTTGGCCGTACAGAAATAAAATTGGGATCCATTCTGTAGAGGGGTTTTCCCTGACGTGTTTGACAAAGGTATGACCATCCATTTCTGGCATCATCACATCGCAGATGATCATATCGGGAACGTCGCCATCCAGTTGGTCTAGCGCCTCGCGACCGTTACCTGCGGTTCTAACCTCAAAGCCCCGGAACTCCAGGTAGTCTTTGACAAGCAAGATCAGGTTTGGATCATCGTCGATCAACAACAGTTGTTTTTGGTCGCCTACGGTGGAATCCTTCATGCTCTGACAATAACCACAATTCGCTTGTTACTCAATATGCCCTTCTAGCCCTGTTGACTCACATTCAGGCTGTGCTCTGTGTTGGCCAACAAGATCTTGACCTGAGGGAAAGATCTTGTCATGCCGTTACTGCTGATGATACTCCAACTCTAGGAGTTGTAAGCATTGAGCCGATTGACTTAGGGGACTGCGGAAATCAAAAAAAGTGCCAGAGTGTTTAGACTCCGGCACTTAATTTCACTGAATGGACAAAATTACCATCAGTGGCAGGCCCTACATCGGTAGCAGGACGGCATCAATCACATGGATTACGCCGTTACTGGCTTCAATGTCGGTTGTTACCACATTGGCCTGGTTGACGGTTACGGCTTGCTCGCCAACGGTTACAGCCAGAGGTGCCCCGGCCAGGGTACCGACTTCACCAGAGGTCAAATCACTTGCTCTCACTTCGCCTTCAACGACGTGGTAGGTCAAGATTTCAACGAGTTGATCACGGTTCTCGGGCAGCAGTAGAGCATCGAGGGCGCCTTCGGGTAGTGCTTCAAAGGCTGCATCGGTGGGAGCAAATACCGTCACCGAGAGATTTTCGTCACTTAATACCTCTACTAAATCAGCGGCTTCTAAGGCTGCCGCGAGGATTTCAAAATCCTCATTGCCAGCGGCAATATCCGCAATAGTCATGGCGGACTGGGTTTGTTGCTCAGCCTTGGGAGATTGGGCGCCAGACAGAGCCTGCTCAGCAGAGATAGCCAAGCCTACGGGGGCCATACCCAAAACAACGAGGCTAAGAGCGAGGCGTAGTGTGTTCGGAGTCATAGAACGTCTTCCTTAGGAAAGGGCGTTAACTAGGTTAAGCAAGTTTACAATTACTTAATCTTCCTAAAGAACTGTAACACTCTGTCCCTCAGAAATCTCTACCCTAGGATAGAGATTCACTCCGGCGGAAAGGGCTGCTACTTAACCCAGGCTGTTCTGGTTTGCCATATCGCTTAGTTCTCCAGCCACAGCGATCGCTCTGTCACCGCATCGAACAGGTGAACTTTTTCGGGGGAGATCGCCAGCCACACCTCATCCCCCACTTGCACACCCTGGTCTGGAGGAATTTTGGCTTGCAGGGTCAGCCGTTGCGTGGTGACCGTGAGGTAGGTTTCGCTGCCCAGGGCTTCTAGATGGCGGATGCGGCCATAAATATTTTTAGGGGCTGGTAAGGCCAGACTCAGGTGTTCTGGGCGAATACCCAGCAGCACCTCCTGGCCTGCGTAGGGGAGCAGGCGCTCTTCCCAGGCACTGGGCAGAGATAAGCGAAATTCAGCATGGGCTACCAGATAGGGAGCCTGCACCTGCACCGGGAAAAAGTTCATCGGTGGAGAACCAATAAACTCGGCCACAAAGCGGTTGGCCGGATAGGTATACAGGGCTAGCGGTGACGCCACCTGCTGAATTTGGCCCTGGTTCATCACGGCGATGCGATGGCCCATGGTCATGGCTTCTACCTGGTCATGGGTAACGTAGATCGTGGTAATGGCCAACTGCCGTTGCAGGTTGACAATTTGAGCGCGGGTTTCCATGCGCAATTTGGCATCTAAGTTGGAGAGGGGCTCATCCATTAAAAAGACCTGGGGATTACGAGCCATGGCACGGCCCAATGCCACCCGCTGCTTTTGCCCACCCGAAAGCTGCCGCGGGTAGCGGTTTAGCAAAGCATCAATTTGCAGCATTTTGGCCACGGCCCGTACCCGTTCATCAATCAGCCGTTCGGCCTCGGATACGTAGCGTAGACCAGCAGGCAAGCGCCGAGTGATGGAAACCAGCGGCTTTTCCCACCAGCGACTTTCGGTCAACAGGCGCTCTAATTCTTGATTAGTGGAGGGTTCGCTGACCTGAAGAGGTTTCTGTCCTTGCTCCAGGTCGGGGAGGGACTGGTCTAAGTCGGCCCCCATGCGGCGCAGGCCAAAGGCCAGGTTATCATAAACCGTCAGGTGGGGGTAAAGCGCGTAGCTTTGAAACACCATAGCGGTGTCGCGCTGTTTAGGGGGAAGATCATTGACTTTGCGATCGCCGACCCAGATATTCCCGGCTGTAATACTCTCCAGGCCGGCAATTAGGCGCAGTAGCGTACTCTTACCGCAGCCCGACGGCCCTACCAACACCATAAATTCGCTGTCTTCAATGGTGAGGTTGATGCGCTTGAGGACAGCGGCTTCATCATGATCGGCTTCAGACCGACCAGATTCAGTGCTTGAGGTTGTTGTCTCGCGGGAGGAACGAGACTTAGGAAAGGTTTTGTAGACGTTTTCAATTGCGACGTAGGCCACGGTGGGTTGAGCGAGTGAATAGCAATGTTCTAGCGCGTGTCACCCATTAGGTAAGCTGGGGTAGTAGTATTTTATCGGCTCTGAGTTCAATGACCACCCCTTCCTAGACGCTCTGCGACGACCAGAGGACGGCTCAAAGAGTTATGACTGGGCCACCCAGGGGCGGCCAGGCTCAAGGTAAGGGATAATCAATTGTTCGTCGAAGCGATGCGGTATCGGTATTGAGCGGGTATTCCCTGGCTCGATTTGTCAGAGCGCTTTGGTCAGCTTTGCAAAGCTGACGGGGCCGACAATGAATAGGGGATGATTAACGCCACTAGTATCCGCGCTTAGCCACATAGGGCGCGGACAAAGGGAGAATTTTTATGACGCCACCTAAAGCATGGTTGACGTTTGCCCCAAGTGGCTAATCCGCTAAGTGCACCTGGCCAGAGCGGATAAAGTCAAATACCTGGTTAATGGAGTTCCGCTCCGTTAGGGTGAGGGATGAACTGGCCAGCATAGCCGCCGTTAGCTTGAGATAGTCGCGCCGGTTGAGCACTCCCTGTCTAATGGCATTGACGGCGAGTTGTTCAATCGAGGATGGCCAGTTGGGAGAAACGGATAACACCATAGGAACACAGGCTTGGAAAGAGTGACGATGTTGAGGCCAGGCAAGCCCTGGGGAAGAGTCAATGGTAGCGGCAGTTGGTGTAACGAAAGCTACGAAAATTGACTCGTCTACCCTTGATCATGCCTGAACACTTAATCTTTAGCGAAGCGCATCCGCTAAAGATTAAGTGAATCTGTATTAAACCCCGGTAAAGCCAGGCCGCGAGACAGTAGAACTACGGATTTTTGGCTAAACTGGCTCCAGGGCAAAGAAGTCGGAGAAGATTTTTTCGCCCACATCGTTGAGGCGAACTTGTAAATCATCCAGAAACTCGTGGAGCCCACGGTGGGTTATTTCGTCAATGGTGAGATAATCCAGCTCAGCGCGCAGGCGACCGAGGGCGCGATCGCTATCTGTGCGCCAGGTGCCTGCCGGAGTGCCCGAAATTTGATGCAGCGATTCCTCCGCCTGGATCAGACAAAACTGAATGGAGCGCGGAAACTCGCGGTTTAGAATCAAAAACTCGGTCACCCCACGGGGGGTAATGCGGTACTGGCGCTTGCGGTACATTTCGTAGGCACTGGCCGATTTGAGTAGGGCGATCCACTGCAAATCGTCCAGGGGCGACCCAACATCGGTGATCGACGGCAGCAGGATGTAGTACTTCACATCCAAAATGCGGCCCGTCTTATCGGCCCGCTCTAGCAATCGTCCCAGACGGCCAAAGTGCCAGCCTTCGTTGTGGGCCATGGTGGCATCCATCACCCCGGCAAACAGGTGGCTGGCCATTTTCACTTCGGGGAAAAAGTTATGCAGTTCCGACAACAACCCGACATCCGCCGCTTCGTTGACCATTAGGTAAAAGTCGTTGACCTGCTCCCACATTTCTGAGGAAATCACCTCTCGCACTGAGCGGGCATTTTCCCGCGCCGACCGCAAACAGGAAATGATTGAGTTGGGGTACTCACGGTCGAAGGTCAAGAACCGCAGAATATTATCCGCTGTTGGCTTACCATAGCGCTCTCGAAACAGCTCTTGATCGCCCGTGGTAATCACAATCGGCTCCCACTGCTGCTCTATGCCAAGCGGAGCATCTAGCAATAGATTGAGGTTAACATCCACAAAGCGAGCCACATTTTCAGCCCGCTCAACGTAGCGGTTTAACCAATAAATAGAATCAGCAACTCGGCTTAGCATAGGATGAAGGCGTAGATGGGAAAAGGCGTAGGGGAAGGTGGGGAATAAGGATCTTATTCCATAAGCCAGCCAAAAAGTTTGAAATTGTCAGAGAGAGGTCGGTTGCGAAAGCGGGCACTGGCAGCTTGTCTGTGGGCTGGTCAAAGACATCAATTTCTTGTTTAGGACAATAAACAAATACAGTTTTTTCATCAGGGTCAATCAGCCAGCCTATCTGGGTGCCATGTCTAAGGCAGTGAAGAATATTGCTTGACACATCACGTTATTCCATTATCCAATCAACCCTGAATTTGCAATTGGGCATTGGGATTCACCGAATTCACCACCCAGGTATCTTTACTGCCGCCACCCTGGGAGGAGTTGACCACCAGAGAGCCCCGCTTGAGGGCAACGCGGGTGAGGCCACCGGGGTTGACGTAGATATCCTGCCCATAGAGGATGTAGGGTCGCAGATCGACGTGGCAGCCTTCAAAAGTCTCTTCAATCAGGGTGGGCACCCGCGAGAGGCACAGGGTGGGTTGGGCAATGTAGCCCCTGGGGTTAGCGCGGATGCGATCGGCAAACTCCAGCCGCAAGTCTTCACTGGCGTGGGGGCCAACTAACATGCCGTAGCCGCCGGAGGCATTGGTAGCCTTGACCACCAGCTTGTCTAGATTCCCTAACACGTGGGCTTGCTGGGTGGGGTCTTCGCAAAGAAAAGTTGGCACATTGGGGATGATCTGCTCTTCATCCAGGTAGTAGCGGATCATTTGGGGCACGTAGGCATAGGTGAGCTTGTCGTCCGCTACGCCGGTGCCAAGGGCGTTAGCGATGGCCACCCGTCCGGCTCGATATACCTCCATCAGCCCTGGTACGCCCAGCAATGAGTCGGGCCGAAAGGCCAGGGGGTCGATAAAGTCGTCATCAATGCGGCGATACATCACATCGACCCGTTCTAGCCCCTTGGTGGTGCGCATTTCAGGTAGCCATCAGACACCACCAGGTCGCGCCCTTCCACCAGTTCGGCCCCAATTTGCTGAGCCAGGAAGGAATGCTCAAAGTAGGCCGAGTTATACATGCCCGGAGTTAGCACCGCCACCCTGGGGTTAATCAGGGTTTCGGGTACCAGGTTGAGCAGGGTTTCGAGCAACTGGCTGGCATAGTCGTCTACGGCGCAATGTCCATCGCGGAAAACAGGTGGGGGAAGGTGTTTTTCATCACCCGTCGATTTTCTAGCACGTAGGAAATACCGGAGGGGCAGCGCATGTTGTCTTCCAGCACGTACCAACGACCGTCTTTGTCGCGCACCAGGTCGGTGCCGGTAATGTGGCACCAGATGTTGTTGGGGGGCTGAAGGCCCATGCACGGCTCTAAAAAGCCAGGAGCTGACTCCACCACATGGCGGGGAATCACTCCATCTTTGAGAATTTTTTGGTCGTTGTAGACATCGTGAATAAAGCAGTTGATAGCGTAAATACGCTGCTTTAGGCCCTTCTCTAGCCACTCCCACTCGTGCCCCGGCACAATGCGGGGAATCACATCAAAGGGAAAGATTCGTTCTGTACCACGAGTATCACTGTAGACGTTGAAGGTGACGCCCAACTTAAACAGCGTTTTTTGCGCGACTTCCTGCCGCTGCTTAAGCTCCATGAGCGATAGAGCATTGACCCGCCGGACAAGTAACTCGGCCTCAGAGCGGGGTTGCCCCTGGCTTACAAATAATTCGTCATAAAAATCGCCGGGGTCGTAGGCATCAAATAGCACCAGTGATGATCTCCCAAGAACTAACGATTAATGGCTGGTCATTGCCCGCCGTATTTGGCTAATTACCCAAACACAATAGTTCTGATTTGTACTGGGCGACACCCAAGTAAAGCTGTAGTTTACGCTACGAATCTATTTCGCTGATAGGAAGATTTATTTTTTTACCATTGCCATCATTTCGTTGAGTTTTCTGCGGGTCTGTATCTTGCAGCGAGATGATTAAACCAGATGCCCTGCCAACCGCACAATCAATCCAAAAGCTGGAGGCAGGATTTCTTCTCAAGTCCAACTCAGGCTCTATCGGTTGTTGGTCAATAGCCTATTGGGCTTAACGGTTAGGGTTGGACTTAAGCCCAGTTAATTTGCCCTCGTTGGTGCTTGATCTACACAGAGGAACCAACTATGGAACACTTTGACGACGTAATTTTAGGGGCTGGGCTAGGCGGACTTGCGGCAGCGGCCTGCCTGACTCGCCAGGGCCACCGGGTAGCTGTGCTCGAAAAGCACTACCTGCCAGGGGGCTGTTGCCACACCTTTGACTACGGCAACTATCGCTTTTGCGCCGATGTCCACTATATTTCCCAGTGTGGGCCGGGGCAGGCCATTGACCAGTTCCTCGCCTACCTTGGGCGCGAGGTGGCGTTTAATTCCCTTGACCCCGACTGCATTGACCGGGTGATTACCCCGGATGTAGATTTCGCCATTCCCCTCGGTTGGGAGACTTTTCGGAACCGGCTGCTGGCGGCATTTCCCGCTGAAGCTGGCCCGATTAACCGCTACTGCGACGAAATTAAGCGCCTTCACGCGGAGATGCACCAGCTCAGCCAGGAGGTGCGCTGGTATGACCAGAAATGGACGGATTGGTTAAAGCTGCCCAAGTATTTCAATCTCTTTCAAAAACGGCACTGGACGCTGCAAGACCTCTACGACCAGGTAGGGCTGTCGCCCCAACTCCAGGCGCTACTGGCCGGGCAGAGCGGCGACTATGCTCTACCTCCCAAGAAATTGCGCTGATTACCCATACCGCCCTGACATGGGATTACTCAGAGGGCGCTTACTACCCGAAGCACCACTTTAAGGGCTTTGTAGACACCATCGTGGATGCCATTGTGCAGGGCGGCGGCACCGTGCGCTACATGGCCCCGGTAGAGCACATTGACGTAAGGCATGGGGCGGTTCAGTCGGTGACGGCGGGGGGCCATGAGTACGTCGCCAGCGGACACTACATTAGTGATTTAGACCCCAAACTCACCGTAGATCTGATGCACGGCGCAGCGCTCAGCCCTGTCGAACGGCACCGCCTCACCGACTACGAATATTCTGCCAGCGCCTTCAATATCTACTTGGGTCTGGATGACCGCTTTCACCCGGCTAACTACGGCATCGGCAACTGGAATATCTGGTACTACCCCACCGGCGACCTCAATCAGGAATACGAGCAGCAACTGGCGGGAAATCTGGAGCATCCCTGGATTTTTCTCTCCTGCCCAACCCTGAAATCCACGGCACCGGGCATGGCTCCGGCGGGTCATCATGTGCTGGAAATTGCGACGGTTTGCCCCTATGCACCCTTTAAGCAGCTTCGAGAAACTGATCCAACCGCCTACAAAGCCAAAAAACGGGAGGTCTACCAAGCCGTCATGGCCAGCGTGCGCGATCTGATTCCCGATGTAGATCGCTACGCCCGCATGAAAGTCTACGGCACCCCCACCACCAGCGAGCACTACCTGGGCCAGCCCCAGGGCAACATCTACGGCGCTAAGTTGGTGCCCCAGCAGGTGGGGCTGCACCGCCTGGGTTACCAAACGGAGTTGCCCAACCTGTTTTTGGTGGGGGCTAGTGCCGGGTATCCCAGCGTTCCAGGCGTAATTAGCAATGGCATGGATGTGGTGGAACTGCTCACCGGGCAAGCCGTGCGGCGCTCTCTGGCTCTAGCTTAGCTAGCCTCAGCTTGGGGCCGGGATTGCTTCTCTAGCGTGAGAAATTAAACT
>JAAUUR010000227.1 GCA_012031045.1 Leptolyngbyaceae cyanobacterium SM2_5_2 | reverse complement strand
TACCTCGCAGGCTGGTGATTGATGTAAGCGGGCGGCCCGGGCGCGTTCGGTTTCAGGAAATTCCACTGGTTTTGGTAATGGTGAGCGCTGCAGTGACCCGGTCTAGCCAAGCCCGGACGGCCGCTCCATACCTCGGTCAAAGTGGCCGGTTAAGCGAGCCAGACGTAGCCCTGCAATGCCCTCACCTAGGGATTGGCTAACCAGTTCTGGCGGATGGGCCGTGCAAACGGGGTCACGGGGGTCGGCTCCTTGCATCAGGTCGTAGACCAGGGCTACATCCCGCAGCGATCGCCCCAGCGGCCCCACATGATCAAGGCTAGCCGAAAACAGGTAAGCCCCCGCCCGCGACAGCCGCCCGTAGGTAGGCTTGAGGCCGTAGATTCCACATAGCGCGGCGGGTACCCGAATAGAACCATTGGTGTCTGACCCCAGAGTCAGCGGCACCAGCCCCGCGGCCACCGCCGCCGCCGACCCACCAGAGGAGCCGCCAGCCATACGATTGGGGTCGTGAGGGTTAGGTGTGGTACCAAAATGCTCGTTGATGGTGACGAAGCCGTAGGCATACTCATCCATATTGAGGGCACCAACCAGCACGGCTCCAGCCCGTTCTAAACGCGCCACCACCGTGGCATCCTGGCTGGCGGGTGAATTAGTTTGGTTGAGCTTAGCCCCCGCCAGGGTAACGACACCCTGGATATCGAACAGGTTCTTCACCGCAAAGGGCACACCGGCTAGCGGGCCTGGGTCTTGGCCAGCGGCAACAGCCGCATCCACCGCTGCCGCCTGCTGCTGAGCCCGTTCGATGGTCAGGTGGGTAAAGCACTTGAGTTGGGGATCGCGGGCCGCAATGCCCGCCAGCGTTGCGTCTAGCAGATCAATGGCTGAGAGCGCTCCCGCCTTGATCGCTGCCGCCAAACCTAGGGCATCGAGAGAGGGCATCATGGCTGAAAGGTGGCCGCGCTTTCAAGGGAATCTGGCAGATTAAGAGCCATTAGGGGCTGAGCAATGGCTTGAATATGCTCAAAATTGGCCACTACCCCGGCCTCAATCTCCGGCGGAATGACGAGCCCCAGTAGCGCAGCGGTTTGGCAAACGTAGGTGGTTGCATCAAAGGGGGGGAGGAGAAGCCACAGTGGAATTAGGGTTACAAAAGAAAGAACTGACTAAGTGTAGTAGCTAGCATCAACAGGCTACGAAAAGAGGCCGAAAGTACTTGCTGCGCCGTTAGCCCCAAATCAGGTAATAGATTAGACCGAATGGTAGCCCTACCAACAAACACCTCGTCGTCGTAGCGACCTGCTTGCAGATAACCCACCGTGACCCGATCTTCTAACGGATCAACAATCCAATACTCTGGAATCTCTAAAACGCTGTACTCGCTATGTTTGGCCCGATAGTCGTTGGTTACGGTAGAAGCACTAACAACCTCCACTACCAGCAATGGTGGTGGATCCGTGAGTTCGATAACCGCTTCCTTGGCCCGCATGGCCTCCCACTGAGCAATAGGCAGCACAACCACATCGGGAATGCGAGAGGTATCCCAACGAGTGCTGCGGGGAGAACGGATGCTAATGCGCATATCCTTAGCAGTCCAGGGTTGGCTAGTCTGCTGCGCAGCCAACTTAAACTGCTCGGTTAAAAACTCGGCAATGGCCCCGTGTAGCCCTGTGCCTAACCCCATGGCTACCAAATCTCCATCCACCAGTTCATAACGGGTACCACTGCCATCGTCGTAGGCCAGGTAGTCAGCAAAGGATAACTTTTGGGTAGTAACGGCCATAGCCAATGACCTGAAAGCTCTGGTTTTTAGTTTACGGCAAGCGTAGACACACCGCCCTAAGTCAGTCGCGCCTGTGACAGTTTGATGTGACAGTTGACCAGGCTGACTGACCCGGCCCAGAGTTTGCGGCTGGTTAACTGTCCAGCCTGAGTAGGGGGCAATGGCATCTTTCAGCAAAATAGGCACTTTCCAGCGCATTCCCCCCTGAAGAGCAGCTAACCAACTGATGCGAGCGTATCACCCACTACAGAAAGTGTCATGCTCTGGTCAAATGGCCATTCTCTCCCAGCGCTACAACAGGGTTACAGCGTGAGACAAGCAAGCTTGCATCACGGCTGTACCCATCCCGACCTAATGATCTCGACTCAAACCGTTTTGGGGTGGTTCTCTACACACACAGTTTGCATTCGGAGAATAACCATGAAAACTCGTTTTATCGCCGCAATCGCTTTGGGTCTGACCGCTGCCTCCATGGCCGCCTTGCCAATGGCCGCTAGTGCCCAAGAAAAAACCACCGACTACAACTATGTGGGCGCTGGCGTGGGCCTGGGTGACCTAGGCAACAGCGATGTTGGCCTGTCTATCAACAGCAAAATCACCGTGGGCGACAATGTGTCGGTGCGGCCTGGGGTAATTTCTGACCTCAACTTCAGCGGCAACGGTGAGACCGTCTTCCTGGCCCCAGTTACCTACGATTTCAACGCCGTTACCAACAATGGCCGTCTGCTGCCCTTCGTAGGTGCTGGCGTATCCGTTTCCACCGAAGGCCAGGGTGCGGTTGGCCCTCTGCTCAGCGGTGGGGTTGACTACCGCATCACCGACCGCGTGGTTGCCAACGGCACCGTCCACTGGTCCCTGTATGGCAACAGCCAGGTGAATGGTTCTATCGGCCTGGGCTATAGCTTCTAAGCCCACTCAGTCATGCTTAGGCACTCCTCCTGAATAGGCTAGCCCCAGGATTTCTCAGCGAGATCCTGGGGCTTTTTATCAAGCTCCTACAGCACTTCCTTGCCCTGTGAGGTACAGCCCGATGACGATTCAGCCAGGCTCCCTGCGGCAATCTGCGGTAAACCCTACTCATTTAAACAGGTGACCATCCGCTGCCGCCCTTGGGCCTTGGCTTCATACAGCGCTCTGTCTGCCAGTTGAATGAGGTCGGCAGGTCGGTTCGAAGCCGCCGGTAAAATTGTGGCTACACCAATGCTAAGGGTGACATAGGGGCCAATTTCAGACTGTTGGTGCTCAAGTTTGAGCTGCTGCACCGCCGCCATAATCTGCTCCGCTGTTTTTTGGGCTTCCGCTCTATCGGCCTGGGGCAAAATAACCGCAAATTCTTCGCCGCCATAGCGGGCCGCTAGATCGCAGGGGTTACGTAAACTGGCCTGAATGGCGCTCGCAATCAGCCTCAAGCAATGGTCGCCAATTTGATGGCCGTAGGCATCGTTGTATTTCTTAAAGAAATCAACATCGCAGAGCAACAAAGATATGGGCTTTGCCAGGGTTTGCACAGCCCGCCACTGATTTTCGAGGGTTTGGTCAAACTGGCGGCGATTGGAAATCTGAGTGAGCTCGTCAATGGTGGCCAGTCGTTGCAAGGCGGCTGTTTTGATTTGCACCTCTTCGTGCAAAATTTGGTTAACGTTGCGCGAATAGCTAAAGATCAAAATCGTCCCCAAGATGCCCAGCCCACCAATGATGACTAACGAGGCGCTAATGGCCCGAACACCCATTTGGGCCGTATTCAGCAGAGGGTCGATGGATTGGCTGACCTCAAGCACCCCTCTGACATCGCCCACTTGCCAGTCGCGCTTTGGGCTATAGGACAGGCGATTATGGCAGGCGACGCAGGTAGGCTCCATTAACACCGCTTCGGCATAGCGAAACAGGCGATAGTTGCCCTGTTTTTCCTGGCGATAGAATGCTGCGGTGGGATGCTGTTTTAAGTAAACCAGGGCCTCTTTTTGAAACTGGTCGTGGGGGCCACCCGATGCCTGCCGATTAGGAAAGGGATAATCGCTATACAAGCGGAACAGCGTACCCTTCTCCGTTGAGCTTAGTTTTTCGCCCAGTTCAATGGCATAGGTAGCCGGATTGGGAATGCCGCCAGCTAAGGTGTGATAGTGAGGCCCAACCGTTATCTCTGGTAAGTCGCTGATGCGGTTAACCACGGTTTTGCTATAAAGTACCCGTGCCTCGTTCATAATCTTGACCGAGACTTGCGCGCTTTGCAAAGCTTGATCGTTGATCAGTTGTTCAGTTAGCCGTGTAGTTCCCGCCAGAGCTACCCCCGCCCCAACACAGAGCAGGATGGTCAAAATTAAGACGATGTGTTGGTAACAAGCCGAATCAGCGTTTTAATTTGGGGATGCCCCATTAAGCCAGGCTTTTGCATGGCAGCAACAGTACACGACCAATTAGCACTCACGCCTCCTCAGAGGTTGATAGCGCTCCTTAGTGTACCCCTCGATAGTTTTGGTTTGCTGTCAGAGGGCAATTTGCTAAATCGTCACCATGCCGCGGCTCACCTCTGAGGTCGGTGACGCCTTCAACAACTCGCCTGTGAGGCTGAAGGGGCGTACCTCCGTAATCTTGACCTGAACAAACTGACCGTTCATCGCCTCTAGTCTGCCGGGGAAAAAGGTGAGCCGGTTGCCCCGGGTACGGCCCATCACCTGGGTAGCATCCTTGGGGTTAGCCGCTTCTACCAGAACTTCTTCTATGCGGCCCAGGTAGCGTTGAGAGCGCTCGGCGGCTTTTGGTCGCCACCAGGTGATTGAGTCGTTGCAGGTCGATCGGCCTTCACCTCGTCGGATAGTTGGCCATCCCAGAGGGGCCGCCGGGGTGCCGGGGCGGGGAGAGTAGGCGGCGGTATTGAGTTGGTCGAAGGCGATGTCGTTGACGAGATCCAGCGTGTGCTGGAACTGCTCCTCCGTTTCACCAGGAAAGCCCACAATGGCATCGGCACTGATGGCGGCATCGGGCATATAGCGGCGAATGGTGTCGATAATGCGACGATATTTTCGTGGGTGTAGCCCCGGGCCATGGCCTTTAGCACCTCGTTATCCCCCGATTGAAAGGGAATGTGGAAGTGTTCACAGACCTTGGGCAATTCCGCACAGGCCCGAATCAACCGCTCGGTAAAGTAGCGGGGATGGCTGGTGGCAAAGCGAATGCGCTCAATGCCCGGCACATCGTGAACGGTGTACAGCAGGTCGGTAAAGGTGTGCTGATGCCGTCCCTCAGCGGTGCTGCCAGGCAGGTCACGTCCGTAGGCATCGATGTTTTGGCCCAGCAGGGTGACTTCTTTATAGCCCTGGCGGCCCAGATCCTCCATTTCGGCCCGAATCGCCTCTGGCGTGCGGGATTGCTCAACCCCACGTACCCCAGGTACCACGCAGTAGGTGCAGCGCTCGTTGCAGCCGTAGATAACGTTAACCCAGGCGGTTACCTCGCTGTCGCGGCGGGGTTGGGTAATGTCTTCCATGATGTCCACGGCTTCGGTGGCGACCACCTGATGGCCGTTAAACACCTGTTCCAACAGATCCTGCAAACGGTTGGCGTGCTGTGGCCCCATCACCAAATCTAGCTCAGGCACCCGCCGCAGCAAGGCTTCCCCTTCTTGCTGGGCTACACACCCAGCCACTACGAGGGTCAGGTCGGGCTTTTCGTGTTTGCGCTTAGCCTGCCGCCCCAGGTAAGAGTAGACCTTTTGCTCGGCGTTGTCGCGAATGGTGCAGGTGTTATAAAGCACCACATCGGCCTGGTAGGGGTCGTCCGTCCAGGTCAGGCCCATGTCGTCTAAAATGCCCGCCATGCGTTCAGAATCGGCCTTGTTCATCTGGCAGCCGAAGGTGGTGATATGGTACTGACGGGCAGAGCTAGCCATAGATTCAGCGTATTTAAGGGGAAGCGAATAACAACGCAGTCACTTATTCTAGCGCGTTCCACCCGGAGTTCACTGGCGGTAGGCTTGGGTTAGCTGACTCAGATGCTCGCGATCGGGCAGGGATAGCTCCCACCCCAGCGCCCCGGCATTTTGGGCGGCCTGCCGGGCATTCTTAGCCCCTGGAATAGGCAGCACCTGGCCCTGGGTGACTAACCAGTTGAGGGCTACCTGGGCGGGAGTACGTTCATACCTGGCGGCAATTTCCTGCAAAGCTTGGATTACGGGCTGTAGCTTCGCCAATCCGCCGGGGCTAAAGCGGGGGTCGAGCCGCCGAGCACCTGCCGGTTTGAGATTAGCCGTCTCGCTATATTTACCTGTCAACAGCCCTTGCGCCAGGGGGCTGTAGGCGAGAATGGTGACATTGAGTTCCCGCGCCGTGTCCAGTACGCCATTGGTTTCAATCTGGCGGTGCAGCAGTGAATACTGCACCTGATTTACGGCTAAGGGAACGCCCTGCTCTGCCAGGTAGCGATGGGCCTCCCGCATTTGCTGAGCCGAATAGTTGCTTACCCCCACAGCGGCGATGCGGCCTTGCTTAACCTCCATGGCCAGGGCATTCATCATCGCCTGCTGGCCCAGAAAAAACTCAAAGGGCCAGTGAACTTGGTACAGCGCTACCGCAGGTACCTGCAACCGCTCTAGGCTGGCTGTTAGGGCATCGGCTAGGGATTGCTTGGAAAATCGCCAGGGCAAGGGAAAGTACTTAGTGGCCACTACCGCGGGCTGATCGCTCTGCCGCATAAATCGCCCGATTAGCCGCTCCGACTGGCCCAAGCCGTAGATTTCAGCGGTGTCGAACAGGGTAATGCCTGCCGCCAGGGAGGTTTGGAACGCGTCCTGGAGGTCGCGATCGCTGTAGGCTTTGCCATAGTCCCAAAACAGCGAATCGCCCCAGCCCAGGTGCCGACACCCAGGCTGGAACAATGGGGCCGTTGGGGCCAAGGGTGAGGGTTTGCAAGTTGGTGTCCGTGGTCACGGGGTTAGTAAGGATAGGGGTCACTTTAGTTCAGCCTAACGGCTTAGCCGAGCGGCGGCAAACTATCCTGGCCATGCGGCGGCTAAGCGTAGATTTCGTAATAGAGCAATGGGCGGCCATTCACCATAGCGCGGCGACAGCAAGACATCCCTAAGGCTTCTAGAACTCGAATGGAGGCCTGGTTAGGCTCATTCACATCGGCTAGTACACACGCCAAGCCCAGTTCATCAAAAGCATAGGCAAGTATGGCCCTGGCTGCTTCTTTGGCATAGCCTCGCCCCCAGAGTTGGGGTCGGGTGCCAAAAATCAAACTGGGAGCAGCTTCTGAACCGGCCAGTAACCCTGAAAATCCCGCTATGTCAGGGCTCTGTTGCTCAAACATCAGCCACAGGCCGTAGCCATGCTGGCTAAAACTCTCAGCACTGGCCTCAAGGAAGGATTGGGCCTCCTCTAGCGCAATAATTCGGTCATCAAAGAGAAATTGCCTGATATCTGCATCCATCCAGAGCCGGTGTATGGCATCTAGATTCCCTATCTGGCAAGGTTCCAGGCGTAGCCGCTGGGTGTGGAGGTAAACGGACATGACCAAAAACGAGTTACGGCCCTGAAAAATAGCCTCTTCCAAATCCTGCCGACTAAGGGAATACTTGAAGGCCCGCTGTACATCGTTACCATCGGCACCGGCGTTGATGTAGCGCACCACCAGGGAATCAATGTCAAGAATAACATCGGCCTCCCAAAGAGGACGGCTGACATGCCAGCGATGGGGAGCATCGGTGTCTTGCTCACAACCCTGGCGACGTAGCCAGGTTTCAATATCCGGTAGGGGGTGGTTATAGAGCGGGGTATCAGCGGCAGGAAGAACCATAGGACAGAGTCAGACGATAGGGAACAGCAGGGATGGCGTGGAAGGTGATGGTTTCTAGAGCCAGGTGGGTTGTCTTTGCGGGAGTAAGGGCCTTGGGAGATCAGGCTGGTCTAAGGGCAGCGTGCCGTGCAAAGAGGATGGGCTGTGCAGACTGGGGGCAGAAGGCGCTAGGGATTGACTACCCAGAGCTGCATCCCCAACATCGGTTGTACCCTGGAACACTGACTCAGGAGCTACAAGGGACTTCTCTAACTCAGCTGTATAGTCTCCCCTGGCCAGACCCACGGTAACCACTAGCGCCAGACAGGCCATAAAGGTTAAACCCAAAATAAACAGAGCAAAAATTTCTCCGGCGGATAGGGGCCGGTCAGTTGGGTCAAGATACATATTAGATGGCTCTTTGCGACGCGGCAGATGGCCAGCCTTAGACAGGGGTTCCAGCGGTTGCATTACCGAAATGCGAGAGTAGCCCACCTGCTTGTCGTAACTCCAGCGACGATCTGGGCTGCTGAGCACACCGTAGGCTTCGCTGAGCTGCTGAAACTTGGCCGTGGCCTCATCGGCAGGCAGGGTGGTGGTATCGGGATGGTATAGCTTACTCAGTTCTCGAAACGCCTGACGGATCCGCTGAGGGCTGGCCGTTGGCTTTACCCCAAGTAAATCGTAGTGGGTCTGGATTCTGGAGGTTGAGTCAGGCATTGATCCCACCGGCAATGACAGATAAAGCAGCGAGTAAAGAGTATGAATATGAGGGGCAAAACCCTAACAGGGTAAGGTTTCCCAGGTTTCAGAAGTACGGTTCAGGCGAATTTGCGCCAGCGTAAACACAACGGGAATAACTCGCCCATAGTTGGTGGCGATAGCTCGCCACCCCAAATCGGCCAAAAACCAAGCCCATAAAGCTGGCCCCAAAACCGACAGCACCGTGCGAGTGGCCCCATACCGGGCGGCATTAAGGGCTAAGCCGCGAGAG
>JAAUUR010000226.1 GCA_012031045.1 Leptolyngbyaceae cyanobacterium SM2_5_2 | reverse complement strand
GGGTACCGACCTAGAGGGCACCAACCTGGATCCGGTCGCCAACTCTACCATTACCCAGCGCTTACACCCCCTCCTCCACCGGGCCTTGGAAGTGGGCGAGCGCTTTTTTGGCCTGCCCAGCCGTGGCAACCTGGCAACCCGCTGTCGCCGTTTGGAAGAAGCAGGGTGGACTTACATCTATCGAGAAGACTTGGATAATTTAGCTCAGCTTTCCCCAATTGAGCGGGGGTTGGCTAACTGGATAGCCACAGAAGCCAGTCTGCACATGCGCCACATGCGGCTGGTAGAAAGCTTTGTGGCAGTAAGTGGCCATTACGTCAAAGACCACCCTAGCTTTGAGCGATTTGCCGAAACGACGCTAATTTTGTTTGACCTGGTGGAGCGGGTCAAGGGAGCCGTCGTGACCCAAGCGGCCCCAGTTGGGCCGTCGGCAGGCGGTGATTACCCTGGGAGCGCCCATCAACGTCACCGAGCGCTGGCCCGGCTATGCCCAGTCGCGACGAGCGGCCAAGTCAGCAGTAAACACCCTAACGACCGATTTACAGCAGGCCCTAGACGCATTGATTTAGCGCGAAGCCTTAATCCTCTGAGCGCAGTGCCGCGAGGGTCGTTTCGCTCAGCAGAGGCTTAAGCTGAGTTTGCACCGTTTCGGGCTGATTGTTCCAAAGCATTTTGCAAAAGGCCGCCTTGCCCTGCTGACTGGCACGGTTAAAGACGCTAGCTAGTTTTTCGGAGTTGGTGCTTTCATCCATGGCCGTACCTCACAATGGTGTACTCCAGCATACCGGCTATGGGGCAACCCTGCCTCACCCCTGGGGGTTAAGCCTGTCAGCGGGCGGCTATCCAAACACTTCAGAGCTAGGCCTCCCATTAAATCAATAGCCTCCCGGATTCTTCACAAACCCAGGAGGCTAGAATTGTCCGGCAATGTCAGACCTTAACCAAAGCGGCCAGAGACGTAGTCGCGAGTGTACTGCTCACGGGGTTGTTGAAGATTACCTCGGTATTGTCGTACTCAACCAGGTAACCCACCTTGCCGCCTTTCGGGGTTGGCTCAGCATTGTAGAAAGCAGTGCGATCAGAAACCCGCGAAGCCTGCTGCATGTTGTGGGTGACGATGATGATGGTGTAATCTTCCTTCAGCTGCTTCATCGTTTCTTCGACTTTGACGGTCGAAATCGGGTCAAGCGCAGAGCAAGGTTCATCCATCAATACGATGTCGGGCTGAATGGAGATAGCGCGGGCAATGCACAGACGCTGCTGCTGCCCGCCCGACAGGGAAAGACCACTCTCCTTTAGCTTATCTTTAACTTCGTCCCACACCGCGGCCTTTCTCAGGGAGGTCTCTACTAACTCATCCATGTCTCCCTTAAAGCCATTGATGCGAGCACCCCAGGCGATATTTTCGTAGATTGATTTAGGAAAAGGGTTAGCTTTCTGAAATACCATGCCAATTTTGCGACGCAGCTCAACCGCATCCACGTTTTCAGCATAGATGTTTTCACCGTGGAAGGTCACATCTCCCTCTACCCGACAGGAGGGAATCAGGTCATTCATCCGGTTAAAACACCGTAGTACCGTGCTCTTGCCACAGCCAGAGGGGCCAATAAATGCAACGATTTGGTTTTTAGGAATTTCTAGGTTAACGTCTCGCACGGCCAGGTTAGAGCCGTAGTAGACATTGAGATTTTCAGCTCTCAGCGCAACATCGGCTGAGGTAGGGGCATAGACATTTGACATTGTGGCACCAGAAATTGCGCTACAGTCGAGACAAAAACTCACAAACTAACTATTGCAGGATCGAGACCAATTGTGGTTAAGGTCAGGCTAAGAGCGCTCAGAAACGGAACTCTATCGGTCTTATTTTATACTCCAAACTGGAACTCCTGCACTAAAGGTGGCCAGGAAATAAAAAGAAACCTGGATCAGGCGCTAGGGTGAATTGGGCATTCGAGCTGGCAGCTTTAAGCATGTTGTCAGCCAATTTCCCTGGTATTCAGTCTTTAGCCATCTGCCACACAGGCGATAAATAATTCTATTCTTACAATAGACAGCGGGGTGGTTTGGTTAATTAGTCTCATCTTATATCAGTGCAAAGACTCCCTTTCCTCAGTGACAGGCTTAGCCCGCTGGCTTCAACCCATTTCCCTGAAAACTCTGTGGCTGGTACTCTTTACGCTGCAATGGTTAGGGGTCGTTGGGTTAGGGAGGTGTGTGGTTACCAATCCCGAAGCAGGGCCAGTGGAGTGGCTAAGTCTGTTGGGGGGTAGGGCTTTCCTTAGTCGGCAGTGTGGTGTTAATTTGCCAAATTTTACAGCCGATTCAAGTGCTCAAAACCGCAGCTCAAGCTATCAGCCAGGGCAATTGGCAAACGCCGCTTCCCCCTAGCCGGTTTAGTGAACTGAGGGAATTGGCTACCGGCTTGAACGACGTAGCCGCTCAACTGCGAAGATTTCTCACCGCAGCCGAAACCCTCAACCGCGCCCTGGCTGAAAGCGAACGGCAACTGGAGCGTACCGTTGCCGAGCGCACAGCCGCCTTACACCAAATTCAGGCCACCCAGCAGTTGATTCTAGAGGCCATCCCCGACTTGCTGATTCGCTTTAACCGTGAGGGCATCTGCTTGGATGTGATGAGTTCTGGCTGCCTGGAGCTGATTGCTCAGCCTGAGGAGAAGATTGGGCAATCCGTAATGGTGATGCTGCCCAGGGATATGGCCGTTGAGCGTTTGTATTACATTCAGCAGGCGCTGGCTACCGGCCAACCTCAAATTTACGAATACAAGTTTGAGCGATCAAACGGTTGGCGGTATGAAGAAGCTCGGGTGATTAAAAGCGGTGACGATGAAGTTCTAGTGATGGTACGGGATATCACCGAGCGAAAACAAACGGAGGCCGCTCTGGATAGCCAGAAGCAGTTTCTGCAAAATGTGATCGACAGCATCCCCAGCATTATTGTGGTTAAGGCTCGCGATGAGCGAATCCAAATTGCTAACCGGGCCAGTGCGGCTATGCACGGCATTACCCCTGCGGATATGTTGGGCAAGCTAGACACTGAAATTAATCCCAACATCTCTTTTACAGAGGCCGAGCACCACTGCCGCATTAACCAACAGGTGATAGAAACCCAAGCCCCCTACCAGGCCGAACAAGAAATTGTGGATATGAATGGGGTGAGTCATTGGTATCAACTATTAATCAGTCCTTTTAGGGATGCCAACGGTAACGTCAATGGCGTAGTGGCTAACGGCATCGACATTACCGATCGCAAGCAGATCGAAACGGCCTTCCAGGAAGCCAACGAAAAATTGGAGCGCTTGGCCACCCTGGATGGGCTAACGCAAATTTCCAATCGTCGCCGGTTTGACGAATACCTGCGCCAGGAGTGGCAGCGCATGGTGCGGGAGCAACAGCCCCTCTCGCTGGTCCTATTTGATGTGGATTTCTTCAAAACCTACAATGACCACTTTGGCCACCAGCAGGGGGATGAAGCGCTCATTGCGGTGGCCCAAGCCGCCAATCGCTCAGTCAAACGGGCGGCGGACTTACTAGCCCGCTATGGCGGTGAAGAATTTGGCGTCATTTTGCCCAACACTCGCCGTACTGGGGCTGAAAGCGTAGCCAGGGCAATTCAGGAACAGATTGCCGCGCTTCAGCTCGTTCATCCCCAATCCCAGGTGAACGAGTATTTGACCGTGAGCATGGGCATTGCCAGTGTGGTGCCGACTCCGGAGCAGTCTGCTGATGAACTGGTAGCAGCGGCGGATGCAGCGCTTTATCAGGCCAAGCGGCGGGGGCGCAATCGATATTGGATCCGATTACTTTAGGATAAGAGAAAACTCCGGAGGCCCGGAGGGTACGGGGAAGAAAGGCCGCTACAGAACTCGTCGAGCGATCGCCCGCTGCACTCCCCAAACTCCGCCAGCTACCACGGCCCCTAACCATAGCAACCGCCCGGCCTGGGCTTGCCCGTCTAACAAACACCATCCTCCCAAAAGTCCCAACCCTAGGCTGCACCCGGCCACCGTCCTCAACATGGCCTGCATGGCCTGGTGGGTGCTCACCACCTGTTCCGCCAGATTTCCAGCCGGTTGTAGAGTTGTCAGGGTTTTGGCGGCGGTTTGGAACGATTCGTAATCGCTCACTTCAACCTGGTAGTAGGTGCCGAGTTCTTCATCCCGCAGGGTTGGTACGCTATACAGGCCGAACTGCTTGGCCTGGGCGATGGCGTCTCGAATCTGCCGCTGGGTGGCCAGCGGACGCAACGCCTCAAAAACGGATTGACGGTACACCCCGGTTTTGGCCATCGTGAGCACCTGGTTAATCAGGTCGGGGGTAGAGGCACGCTGGCTGGTTAAACTCATGGGGGTTCTGAGCAGCTGAGATAGACAGTCTGTACTACTTGATGTTACGAAAAACCAGGCGTTTATGCATCCCCCCAGGCCCTCAAGGTAAGATTAAGTTGAGATTAAGAGGAGGGAGATTGTGTCTACCATGACCTTGGGTGAGTTGGCCCAGAGCGCCATCGCAAAGTATCTTAAGCAGGTCGTTACCTACGAAAAGCCTGTATTAGCCGACACTGACCCCGAAAACCTCCACCAGATGCGAGTAGGGCTGCGGCGGTTGCGCACGGCCTTGCAGGTGTTTGCCATTGGGGTTGAGTTGCCCAAGGCTGGGCGCGAACCCCAGGTCGCTGCCGTTGGTCGCCAGTTGGGCGAACTACGCGATTTAGATGTAATTGAGGCGACGCTGCGAGATCGCTTCCTGCCCGACCTGCCTGACCCAGAACAGCAACATCTTGAGACAATACTCAGTGCCATAGCAAAGCAGCGCCAAAAAACCTTTAAGGGTGTCAAAAAACTCTTAGATAGCGCTGACTATGGCCAGATGAAGCAGTCCTTAAAAACGTGGGCAAAACACCCAGACTATAGGGCTCTGGCCGCTCTGCCCGCCTCTGAGATCGTGCCTGATCTGGCCCTGCCGCTGGTTAGCCAGCTGTGGCTACACCCCGGCTGGTTAGTGGGCACTAAGGCCACCCGCACCGGTCTTAAGGTCAACACCCGTTTGGGTCTGGTCAAGACCGATGCCCTGATTGCCGAACAGGGCACCCGCCTGCACAGCCTGCGCAAACAGGTGAAGCGAGTTCGCTACCAGCTTAGACTGGTGGCCCCCCTCTATGGCGATGCCCTGGATGCCGACATTCAACGGCTTAGCGCCATCAGGATACCCTCGGCCACCTGCAAGACAGTCAGGTGTTGGAGGAGTTTGTCAGTCAGCACATTCCCGAAGCCAGAGCCCAGATGCCCACGTTTTTTGCCCTGCTAGCCGACCTCCGCCACCGCGCCTGGAAACAGTGGCAAACCCACCAGCAGCACTACCTCAATCCCCAACACCGGCAACAACTGCGCTTCACCCTCTTGCAGCCCCTGGCCGAAACCGCTGCTCAGCCTCCACAGCCTGCACCAGAGGCTCCCCCATCCGCCAATACCACACCAGCGATCACCCCAAAACCCAAAGCGCCAACCCCAGGCCGCCCAAAGGCGAAACAAACCACCGCTAGCCGCCGTAGCCAAACGCCGAACAGTTGATTCAACTGCTCGCTACCTCATTCTGATTGGCTAAAGCTGAGTTTGAGAACTGCGCCAACTAGGAACTCCGACAACCTGAGTAGTCGTTGACGGGGTCGCAGACTTGTTTGATGGGACTGTGGATAGTGTCAGTTTTTTTCGGAGATGCTGCCACTGAAGCTTGGATTGGCAACCCCCAGGATAGCCACTGAGGCAGTGGCTAAGCAGATCGTCAGAACAGACAGAGATGACACACGGCTAAACATAACATCCTTCCTTGTAGTCGCACCGGTACAAACGCGAAACTGGATGCTGGAGTATTCTCCCTTCTTCTCCTAATTAGATCATAACCAGGAGACGCAGGGCTGGGGCTGAGTAGTTTCCCTATTTCAAATTACGGACTTGAGAGAATTGTTCCGGATATTTTTGGTGCCCATCCTAGCTGGTTAAGGAAAAACCATGCTCGGCGAAAGTGGTGAAAATCCCAGCTTTAGGATTACTTTATCGAGCATGGAGTATGGCTAAAGTGTAAGGGCTATTGGGCCAGGGCGGCCTCTGCCCTAAGCCAGTCTATAAACTGGCGGGCGGTGCGGCCCGACCTCCCATTATGCCGAGTGGCCCACTGGAGGGCTTTAGCGGTTAACTCCTCCTGGGGCAGAGTTAACCCCGCTTGCTGGGCCAGGTGTTGGACAATAACCAGGTAAGTGGGCTGATCCGCCGGTTCAAAGGTGAGGGTGAGGCCGAAGCGATCGCTAAAAGATAGCTTTTCCTGCAAAGTATCCCAGGCTTGGATTTCATCCTGGTCGCTGGGGCGGGGGCGATCGCTAAAGTATTCGCGCACTAGGTGCCGCCGGTTAGAGGTGGCATAAACCGCCATGTTGGGAGGACGGGCGGTAACGCTACCCTCCAGCACCACCTTCAGCGCCTTAAAAGCATCGTCATCCTCTTCAAAGGAGAGGTCGTCTACAAAAATGATGAATGTCTGGGGGGCAGAGCGGAGCCGCTCCACAATTTGGGGCAGGTGGTGCAACTCAGTTTTGGCGACTTCTACCAGCCGCAGCCCCTGGGGGGCGTACTCATTCACCAACGCCTTCACCAGGGAGGACTTGCCTGCACCGCGACTGCCATAGAGCAACACATTCAGGGCTGGATAACCCTGCAACAGCGCCTGGGTGTTCTGAATGAGCTGCTGGCGAGGGTGATCGTAGGCGGTGAGCTGGCTTAACTGAATCGGGTCAGGATCAGGGATGCCCCATAGTTCTCCCTGCTGCCAGGTAAAAGCTCGATACTGGGCCAGTTTGCCGACACCGTGCTGCTGGTAATGCTGGGCCAGGGTGGGTAGCGCCTCTGCCCAGGAGCCATGGGGCTCGAATTGAAAAGGTGGCTTGGGTGGGTCAATCGCCCAGGCAATTGGAGGTGTGGTTAGGTTCCCGACAACTTGCACCCATTGGCTAACCTGGGCGGGTTCCAAGTTGTGCAGCCATTGCAGTTGCACCAAGTCCTGACGAGCCGCCTGAACCAGAGCTTGGGGCAGGCGTTCCAGGCCGCTGCGCTGCACCTGTTGGGTAAAGGCATTGTCGGCATAGGCGATTTGCCGCTGGAGATAGCTGACCCAGGTTTGCTCTGCGGTGGCCAGGGCTTGAAACCAATGGCTGTAGGCTCGCAGGCTAGGGCCAGCCAACTGGTTCTCCAGGGCCTCTAGCAGGGTGAGGAAAGTTTGCCCCACCGCCGTGTCAAACACACCGCCGTAGAGCAGCAGGGCGTCAATAGCCTGGCGGTAATGCCGCACATGGGTCAGGGTGTTTGAAAGAGCTTGGGACATGGGTGCTTAGCTAGTCTCTAGAGCAGGCACAGGGAGCTTCTGACGTACTTTAGCCTGTCTCTAAGCTGGTTTCAAAGTAAATATTGCGCTGGCCAGCTAGTTTCAGTAGATCACAAAGCCCGTGCTGGGGGCGGGATGTAGGGTGAGAGCAAAAACCACGCTTTTCAAAGTGGACTTAGTAGATAGACCTATCTATCTTAATGAGTTTGCTAACAATTTTAGACGCAAGGGTGGGCACCGCCCACCATCCCTCCATCGCCGTTACCCCAATAACCCTTTTGCCTTGCCCAAAAACCGGGTTTCTTTGCCCCCAGCCCAGACCCCGGCCCACACCGCAGAAACCCGGTTTCTCTCCCCGGATGATTTACCGCTGGCTCACCGATAAAATCGTCAGACCAATCACCTCATTGTCGGCATAGCGAATCACCACATCATCGTCGGTGACTTCGCTATCCGTAGCGGGTCTGGCAGGCTCATAGAAATTGATATAAAACAAATCGGCCTCGGCATCGAACATCATCCAGCAAGGGCGCGGTTCCACTGTTTGCAATGCCTTAGCCACCTTGAGGTAGCTGTCAACGTTAACCTGAGTTAAGGCCATAGCTGCTGCTTACCCTCCATATAACGTAGCCGCTGATTGAAAAACGCTGTGACAATAAATCCGTCCATAATGGCACCTTGCGCCTCAATTTCTCGGTAGATCACCAGCAACCATTTTTGCTGAGACATGGCCTGCACTGCAATGAGCTGCCCATTGTTGCCGTCTAGCACCCGGTCTGGACTTGCCACCACATCTAAGATAACAGCTTGATAATCTGCCATCTCAGGATGCTGAGACGTGATGTGCCCCCAGCGCTCCTCAGTCAGCCTAATCGGTAAACCATTTACCGATATAACAATCCCGACTAGTACCCTAAATCCCCTGCCTTGTCTACGAAAAATTAACCATGAAAGACTACCACATCAACATTTTCTACAGCGACGAAGACGAGGGCTACATCGCCGACATCCCCGATCTCAGCTCTTGAAGACCCCGGAGTTCTCCAAGAACTCCGGGGTCTCGCTCCGTAGTGCCTACCCTTGGTTACTCCATCAGCAGGTGCTTGGTCAGCACCCGAATCACCTCCCCTGGCTGCACCCCAAACAGCGCCGCCAGCGCGCCGAACCTCCTTCACCCAGGGGAATTGGGCGGCTCCAATCATTCGG
>JAAUUR010000225.1 GCA_012031045.1 Leptolyngbyaceae cyanobacterium SM2_5_2 | reverse complement strand
AATGTGCCACCAGTGCGACAACTGTAACCATCCGGCCCCGCTCGAAGACTGGACTGTAGAGGCCCCAAAAAGTTCCTCTCCTGCGTGGCCCGCTGCCAGGAGCGCTTTGGCATGACTCACATTATTGACGTGCTGCGCGGCTCGAAAAAGCAGAAGGTGCTGGACTTAGGCCACGATCGCCTCTCCACCTACGGCATTGGCCAAGATCGATCCATCGAAGCCTGGCGATTGTTGGGGCGCTCTTTGCTACACCAGCGGCTAGTGGATGAGACCAACGATGGCTACCCAGTTCTAAAGCTGAATGCCGCCAGTTGGCAGGTGCTCCGCAAGGCCATGTCGGTTCAGGTGGCGGTGCCTAAAGACCTGGCTCCACCCCAGGCCGAACGTTCTGGGGTAGACAATTCCCCCGAAGCTGCGCTATTGCTAACTGAGCTTAAGCACCTGCGCAAACGTCTGGCTGACCAACAGAGTGTTCCTCCCTACGTGGTGTTTCACGAATCGACCCTGCGACAAATGGCCCAAACCCGACCCCAAACCCTGGCGGAATTTGGCCGCCTCTCCGGGGTCGGCAGTCGCAAGTTAGACCAGTACGGTGAGGCTTTTCTGGCGGTCATTCGGCAGTTTTGTGCCGATCATGGTGTATCTTCCAATCCGGTTGCCCATCGCAAGACCGTCCGAGTGCGTTTACAAACGCCAAGCGATACCCACCGCTTTACTCTACAGCTCCATCATCAGGGACTTTCGATTGAAGAGATTGCCGATCAGCGGGGGCTGAAACCGACCACCATCACATCGCATCTAGAGCAATTAATTAGCAGTGGAGAATCCGTTGACCTGGATCGACTGGTGCCCGTTACTCGCCAGCAAGCCATCCGATCTGCCCTCCAGGAAACTGATAGTCTTTCCCTGACGGATTTGCGGGAACAGCTTGGTCAAACCTACGAGTTTGATGAGATTCGATTGGTGCGAGCGGCTTGGCAAGCCCAGCGCACCACTGCAAGAACAGAAACAAATGTGTAGCCCTAAAGCCTTGGTCAGAGTACTGTTAGATCAGTAACCTACTGATTTGGCCAATCAAGCTAATGCCTAGAAAAGATCAAGGCTGGATTACATTTCAAGCCTCTGCCGAAGAGCGTGAGATCTTAGAAGCCTATTGTCAGCAAACCCATCGTTCTAAAACAGAGGTTTTGCGCGAATTAGTCAGAAATCTGCCTAGCTTACAGGCGTTATCGTCTGCCCATAAAATTGCTAATAGTGCTTTACCTGAGGATATTCCTGAACATCCATCAGTGTTAGGGCCGTTTCAGGTTAGCGCTCGTAATTTATTGAGGGGCTGCATTAGTAAGCTTTATCAAGATGGTGTCAACACCGAAGTTACACTAAGTATTGCTCCTAACATCGAGATAACTTCAGTGATTACAACATCATCGGCTCAGCGCCTGGGGCTTAGAGCTGGTAAAGTTGTCTACGCCATGGTTAAGTCAAGTAATGTGATGATTGTTGTGAATGGCTCACTGGATGTATGGGAACAGAATTAAAGTGTGAGCCTTTGCCTAGATTTCATGTTGCTTGTTTGGATCCTGCTTCCATACGATAATAATAGTTTCCTCACTATTCGCAGTTGGCACTAAATTTAAATACCAAACTGTATCGGCTTAGCTAATTTCATAGACAGCGCCTTGGCCATAGTTATTTTTTTGAACTATCTGAAAATGTTCGCTTTGCAATTGAGAACTTAGCACAGAAATATAAACGTCTTCAGGGGTTTTGCCTGCTATCCAAACAGCGTTCAGGATATCTGCATGCAGAACCGGCTGTAGTTGGATAACTTCATCATTTTCAAAGTATAAACTGGGGTCTGAGAATAAATTTTGAGTAGGTACCGTAGCGGGTAAGCCGATAGTTTCTGTTAGTTGGTCAAAAAATTGTTGCACTGTACCAGTATTGGGAGTAGCCACCGTCAGGGGTTGAGCTGCTCTATCTAGTTGCTGAATAGTATCAGAAGAAGGTGGGTCTGGAGGGACTTGTACCGGAGAATTTGGAGAAGCTGGCGGCGGCGTTGGGATCATGTCTGGTGAAGTTACGCCGGAGATGTCAGCAGTTGGAGCCGTAGATTGAAACGATTGAAGGTTGGTGGGGAATGAGCCTGGTAGTGGTGTCAGTAAATCCGATAGAGTAATAGTTCACGGTGGTTTTTCTGGCTTTACTTGAGGTAGTTCCTCAGATTTATTAGTGGATAATGGAGTAGAGATAGGCATTATTAAAATTACCCCATGCAAACTTAGCGAGACTCCTATAAAAGCCCATCTAAACATTGGCTTTAGAGAAAGATAAATGGCATCTTTATGGTTAAGCTGATTTACTATTTTGGTAGCTTGAGAAGTTGGCTTGCGGAGGCATCTGTACTTCAGAATAAAACTGGATGGTATGGGAAATTTAATCATAAAATTATGGGCCAAAGGGGCTAGTTAACCATCATCATTAATCGCAATGGTTCCAGTCTTACATGCCAGGGGAAAGAATATTCCTTAACGTCCTGCCACTTCTCCTTAAAGATTTCGGCTTGTAGGTGATAATCCTGATGCCCTTCCGGTTCAGCATTCAACTTCAGAAATAAAGTCATGCGGTGAGGGGTTTCACTGGTAGCCGCTAACCAACAAGGAAAAATATTATCCTGCTGCGGATCGGGCTGGGGAGAAATATGGATCTGATGAGCACGGATGCCGATGTGGGAAAGGTTTTTGGGAATGGCGTCAACAACGTTTAGGGTGACATCCCAATCCAAGGCATCTAGCCTATTTTTAGTTATAGCTACAGCCCGAGAAAAATTTCTACAGCCAGTGAGTTGAGCTACGCGAACGGTTTGGGGACGCTCAAAAATACGATGTTTAGAGTCAAATGCAATGGGTTTTCCTGCTGACATTACCATCAGGTTTTCACAAACCCTAAAGGCTTCTTCTAGGTTGTGAGTAACAAATAAAGTAACCCCGGAATAATTAGTCAAAGTTTCTACTAGCTGGCGCTCCATCTGGCTGCGAAGATAGGTATCTAGAGCAGAAAACGGTTCATCCAATAAAAGGACTTCTGGATCAGTGGCTAAGGCTCTTGCCAAGGCCACCCGTTGCTGTTGCCCGCCAGAAAGTTGATGGGGATAGCGGTCTGCCATGCTCTGCAACTTCACAAGAGCAAGTTGCTGGTTAACTCGTTGGACTCTCGCCTGCTTAGATAATTTCTGCAAGCCGAAGGCAATGTTCTTCGCTACAGTCAAATGTGGAAATAACGCATAGTTCTGAAACACTAGGCTTACTTTTCGTCGGTGACTGGGCAGATTAATCCCCGCTTCAGAATCAAATAGAGTCTGCCCATTCAGCACAATGCGCCCGCTGGTAGGAGTTTCAACTCCAGCAATACAGCGTAGAGTCATGCTTTTACCAGACCCAGAGCCCCCCAAAATTCCTAGTATTTTTTGGTTAACTACAAAGTTAGTAGCTAACGTAAAATTGGTAAGGTGCTTTTTGATATCGATCACTAACTCTGACCTTTCCTGATGCCCCAAAGCCGGTCTTCTGGCTATAGCTATGGGGGACTCTAACCCCTGATCTTCGCCTGTCACCGGTTCCTCGGCCTCCACTAGTTGTAGCCTACGGTTAACCCGTTGCTCGTAGCGTTTTTGCCAGAGATTGACGGCAATCAGGCCAGATAGCGAAATAGTCATAATCACTATTACCCAGAGCCATGCTTCTTGAGCTGCCCCAGCTTCCACGGCAAAGTAAATGGCCATGGGAATAGTTTGTGTTTGGCCAGGAATATTCCCGGCTAGCATCAAGGTGGCTCCAAATTCGCCCAGGGCTCTGGCAAAGGCCAGAGTGGTACCGGCTAAAATTCCTGGAATTGAGAGGGGTAACATAACCTGCCAAAAGATTCGCCATCCAGAAACACCCAAGGTTTGAGCTACATGCAGCAAATTACTGTCTACCTGCTCAAAGGTCCCCAGGGCCGTTTTATACATCAGGGGAAAAGCCACTACTGTGGCCGCAATTACTGCGGCATACCAGGTGAAAATGATCGTGAAATCAAACCAGTCCATCAGTTGCCCTAAAGGCCCCTGCTTGCCAAAAAGCATCAACAACAAAAAGCCCACCACCGTAGGCGGCAAAATTAAAGGAGAAACAAACACCCCTTCAATCACAGATTTCCATCGTCCTCGATAGCCCAACATCCAGTAGGCGGCGGCAATACCTGTAAAAAAAGTAACCAGCGTCGCCAGTCCGGCGGTTTTAAGCGAAATCCATAGAGGAGACAAGTCGGTGGTCATTGAAGTCAGGGAGAGGATAGATGCAAGAAAAGCGCGGTAGGAAAATACTGCCAGCCTAGCGCGCTAATCCCATTGGAGTTGTAGCCAAAGCAGGTATAAGGAACACCATGGCCTATTCAGGAGGTCAGACCAAATCCATACTTTCTAAAAATAGCTTGAGCTGGGGAACTGCTTAGGAACTGGGCGTAGGCACGAGCCGCAGACTGATGCCGACTGGTTGCCACCACGGCCATCGGGTAAACAATGGGCGAGTGCATGTTACTGGGAGCCGTGGCAACCTGGGTGACCCGGTCTGAAATTTTAGCGTCCGTTCTGTAGATGACTCCAGCATCAGCATTGCCGCTTTCTACGGTGCCCAGAACGTTGCGCACTGAGTTACCAAAGACAAATTTAGGCTGCAAAACATCCCATAAGTCAAGGTATCTGAAGACCTCCTCGGCGTACTGCCCAGCTGGTACACTACGAGGCTCACCAATGGAAATTTTTTCGACACGGGGGTCAGTTAACTGCCGAAAGCCCGTCAGCCCTAACCTAGAGTTACGGGGTACGACTAACACCAGGCTATTGGTCAATAGATTGCGACGAGTGTTGGCCACAATCAGATTTTTTTTCTTGGAGTGCATCCATCTGCCGCGAGGCCGCAGAAATGAAGAGATCCACCGGCGCACCCTGCTCAATTTGCTGCTGCAACGGGCCAGATGCTGCAAAGTTGTAGTTCACAGTAACGTCTGGGTTAGCGGCTTCAAAGAGGGGGTCAATTTCCTCCAGAGCATCTTGCAGACTGGCGCCAGCGGCGATCAGCAGAGTTGTTGCTTGGGAATAGGCAGGGGCAGTCGTGATTAACCTCACGCCAATGACCATGAGCAGAGTAGCAAGTAGACTACCGAAAAAAGCAAGGATATGTCTTCGTTTCATAGCGTCTTGGGAATGTTGGCGGTCGGTGGACTATAGCTAGGCAATGAGACTAGCGGCTGCAACAGCCTAACTAGCCTGAATGCCACCTTACCAACCGAGACCAACTTTTTTGGTAATTAATGATGCCAAACCTGAAGTCAGTTTGCTGCCTTCAGCCGACCCACCCAGCAGCAGCTAGGCCGCGGCAGTTTCCATTTCTCTGGCTGGATCGTGGTTCGGTAGCCGGGGTTAGCCGGGCTCTTCCAGGGTGAGGGCAAACCAGGCGGTGAGTAGGGTAAGGGCACCCGCAATCCAAAACGGAAAGAAGTAGCTGATGCTGACCAACAGCCCCGCTGTGGCTGGCCCCAACGCATTAGAAATACTCAAGTAAGAAGCATTTAGCCCTAGTATTTCCCCCTGTTCGCGAGGGCCGCTTTTGAGGGAAAGCAACGAGTCAATCAGCGGCATGGGAAAGGAATTAATGGCGCTAAAAACAACGGCAATTAGCCCAAAGGCCACGAGGTTGGGAAAGACCGGCATGATTAAAAATAGGGCTCCTCGCGCGGCCAGGGTGGTGGCCAGAATGATAACGAGGGGAAAGCGACGACGCAACGGATCTAAGGCAAATACCTGGGTGGCAAAGCCTATGATCCCAAAAACGGCGAACATGATCGCCAAATTACGGGCATTTTGGCCCAGTACCTTGAGAAAGAATGGCTGAAAGGCAAAGGTAAAAATTGTAAAGGTAAAGCCGCTAAAGAACGTTAACCAGAATATGCGGCCAAAGCGCGGGTCATGGATAGATTTGACCATGGGGCCAAGGCCAAAGTCTTGCCAGGAAAGCTGAAGTTTTTCGCAGCAGTTTTCCAGGGTTTCGGGCAGGAGGACGATGCAGAGCAGGGTAGCCAGTAGGGCCATCGCTGCCGACAATAAAAACCCCATGCCCAGGTTGGTAAATCCCGGTAGCGGCGGTACCAACTGAGCCAAATAGCTCAGGGGTGGCCCAGCCACAAACCCCAACCGAAACAGCGCCCCAAAAATGCCGTAGGCTTTGGGGCGCTGTTCTGGGGTGGTGATGTCGCCCACGATGGCTTGGGCAATGGCGGTATTGCCACCGGTAATGCCGTCTAGCAGGCGAGCCGCAAAGAGCACCCAGGCCACAGCGGCCAACCCGGCCATCAAATTGGCGGCCACAGTGCCGAGTAAGCTAACAATGAGCAGTGGTTTGCGACCTACCCGGTCGGACAGTCGGCCCAGGATGGGCGTGCCAATGAACTGAGCAATGGCGTAGGCCGTCGTCAGCAAACTAGCCTGAAAGTCGCTGAGACCAAACTGAACCGCGTAGGGGTAGACGAGCGGAATAATCATCGTAAACCCGACCGCATTGACAAAGGCCACCAGGGCCGCTATCCAGAAGCGCAGGGGCAAGCGAGCTGTATTATCAGCAGCCATAGGGAAGCTAATGCCTTGAGTTAAGGGGCTAACTTATTCAACGGGGGCGTTTAAGTACACCACCATTTCGTACACTGAAATGTCCAGTAGGGCAAGATTTGGGTCATCGCCAGCAAATAACCCATCGCCAAGAACCGCCCGAAACGCCTCTGGATGCGCGGCCACCGATGCTTCCGAGGGCTCTACCCGCAGCAGCAGATTGCCGTAGTAGTGATCGAGCTTGCTGCCCTCAAGAGATAGGCTACCGCTATAGTCCCAGGCAAAGCCATAGAGTTGAAACGTTCCCAACACCTCTTGCACCATGGCATAGGCCACGCCGACTCCCAGCCCCTCTGGGGTTTTCCAGGCAGAACCAAAATCCTTGGCCAGAAGGGGGCGACTGCGCTCGGCATCTAGCCAGACCACAGCAAAGCGATGTTCAGGATCAAGGTCAACGATGGTGCCGGGTTCAGTAAAGCCTTCTCCCATGGGGATGGGTTCGTCTTTAAGGCTAGCCTCGCCGTAGAGGTCAGCCAGTTGCTGGCGGCTGGTGGTGGAGGTCACCTGGCCTACCCGCTGCCCTGGAATAATGGTGTAATCGTTCTGGGCGGGTGGTGCCGGTGCCTCTGGAACAGATGGCTGTGGGGTCACTCCAGCCACCGGAGAATCTGGATTGTCAGGTGGGGAATCGTTGTTGGGTAGGGACGCCGGAGTGGAGCGATTGTCGCAGGCGACCAGACCAACCAAGACTAGAGACAGCAGAGAAGTAAGGCCGCGATTCATCGTCATCTGATACTCTAGCGCTTAACTATGGGAAGTCAGCCATAGCACCTGCTTCTGCCCGTCAAGCGAGGCAATCTAGCCAGCGCCACCACCAGGGAGTCCCTCAAGTCACCAGATGATGACTTAGAGCAAACCTCAGCAGCTCTGAGCGGTTATTGGTAAACGTTTTGCGCAACAGACTGCTGACGTACTTTTCCACCGTGCGAGGACTTAAAAAGAGCCGATCACCAATCTGAGCATTGGATAACCCATTGGCTAACAGCACCAGCACATCTTGCTCACGGGGTGTTAAGTCGGGGCCTAGTTCAGGGGCGTTGGGCAGAGGTGGCGGAGTGGTTTTAGCACTGTTTGCTTCGGCTTGCAGGGCTCGCTGCTGGGCGGTTTGCAGGGCTACCTGCTGAATCCAAGCGGATTGAATGAGCTGAGAGCGCTCCAGCAGGTTACGAACAATCGCCCCAATTTCTTGCAGTTCAAAGGGTTTTGGCAAGAAGGCATCGCAGCCTACCTGATAGCCGCGAATTCGGTCTTGGGTCTGATTGTGGGCCGTTAAGAAAATCACCGGCAACAGCCGAAATGCTGGAAACTGCCGCACTCGCTGCACCAACGTGTAGCCATCCAGAAAGGGCATGCCGATATCGGTAATGATGAGCTGCGGCTGGTACTCAAACACTTGCTGAAGCGCCATTTCTCCGTCGCTGGCCAAAACCACGGAGTATCCTTCTAGCTCTAAATAGTCATAGATAGAGAGGCGAGTTCCCTCATCATCTTCTGCAAGCAGAACCGTAAGCGGCATGATTATAGTTCCAGTTCATCGCTGAACTCCAAAGGTGGCCGCAATCAGCATCAATTCTCTGATTTGGATTTCAGGCTGTCGAATTTGATCTTTAATAGTGCACACCCGTTTATAGCCTAATAGAGACATCCGAAGGTCAGCATTATTTCTTGACGAAATGAAACCTGGTCTGAGTCAACACTTCGACTATGTAACGAATCAACTTAACCCAAACGGTAGCCAAAACCCCGCACAGTTTTCAGATAGGAGGGGTGGCTGGGGTCTTCTTCAAGTTTTTCACGGATCCACCGGATGTGGACATCCACGGTTTTGTTGTCGCCCATGAAGTCATGGCCCCAAACCTGGTCGATGATTTGGTCGCGTGACCACACCCGCCGAGGCTGCTCATGAAACAGCTCTGAAAACCGAAATTCTTTGGGG
>JAAUUR010000224.1 GCA_012031045.1 Leptolyngbyaceae cyanobacterium SM2_5_2 | reverse complement strand
AAAAGCAATCGAAAGATGTAGCCCTGACTACAACTCATCATGGATGCTCATCCCCCCCTGGGGCAACGTGCCCTAGGGAGATTCACCTAAACTTTTAATCCTTCAAAAGATTCTTAAAGGAATTTGGCAACTTTTAGACTGAGAATCGTTCTACTTCAGCTTTTACAAAAGGCAGGGTAAATATTGGAGAATTATGGCCTAAATTCCAGGGTTCTTTCGGAACTCTGGAATTTGCTTGTCACCCCATCTGTCGCTCCATATCGGCAATTTCCAGGCGGGTTTTGATCACCGTGTCGGGGTTGAGGCTAATGGAGTCGATGCCTTGTTCCACCAAGAAGCGGGCAAATTCGGGGTAGTCGCTGGGGCCCTGGCCACAGATGCCGATTTTGCGCTGGTATGCCTTGGCGGTTTGAATGGCCATTTCACCATGCGCTTGACGCCGTTGCTGCGTTCGTCAAACAGGTGGGCGACCAGGGCCGAGTCGCGATCTAGCCCCAGGGTAAGCTGGGTGAGGTCGTTAGAGCCAATGGAAAAGCCATCGAATACCTGACTGAACTCATCGGCCAGCACCACATTGTTGGGCAACTCGCACATGACGTAGACCTGCAGGCCATTTTCGCCGCGCACCAGGCCGTGTTTGGCCATTTCTTGCAGCACCAGGCGGCCCTCATCGGGAGTGCGGCAGAAGGGCACCATCAGAATCACGTTGGTGAGGCCCATATCATCGCGGACGCGCTTGAGGGCCTGACACTCCAGGGCAAAGCCGTTGCGGTAGCGGTCGTCGTAGTAGCGGGACGCGCCACGCCAGCCAATCATGGGGTTTTCCTCGGCGGGCTCAAAGCCACTGCCGCCCAGCAGGTGGGCGTACTCGTTGCTCTTGAAGTCTGACAGGCGCACCACCACAGGCTTGGGATAGAAGGCCGCCGCCAGAGTGCTAACTCCCTGGGCCAGTTTATCCACAAAGTACTGGGGCTTGTGGTCGTAGAGGGCGGTTGAGTTTTTCGATCTGGCGCTTTTCTGCGCCGTCGGGCAGTTGGTCGAAGTTGAGCAGGGCCAGGGGATGCACCTGGATGTGGTTAGCAATGATGAACTCCACCCGAGCCAGGCCGACGCCATCGCTGGGCAGGGCCGCCAGGGTAAAGGCCAGTTCTGGGTTGCCCACGTTCATCATGATTTTAGTACGGGTTTCCGGCAGGCTATCCATCTGGGTAGTTTCTACCCGGTAGGGCAGGATGCCCCGGTAAATTAAGCCCTCTTCACCGCTGGCGCAGGACACGGTGACGGGTTCCCCCGTGGTCAACACCCGGGTGGCGTGATCGCAGCCAACGATGGCTGGAATCCCTAACTCCCGCGCAATGATGGCGGCATGGCAGGTGCGCCCGCCCTGGTCGGTGACGATGGCGCTGGCCTGCTTCATGATCGGTTCCCAGTCAGGATCAGTGCGGGTGGTAACCAGTACTTCCCCTGGTCGAAACTGGCTAATTTGATGCACGTCAAGGATGACGCAGGCGTTGCCCTGGCCAATTAAATCGCCAACGGCCCGCCCTCTAGCCACCGGCTCTACCCCGTCAGGAACTTCTAAATAAAAGGTACGCAGCTCGTTGGAAGACTTCTGGGATTGAACCGTTTCTGGACGAGCCTGGACGATGAATAGCTCACCCGTCAACCCGTCCTTGGCCCACTCAATATCCATGGGGCTGTAGGTGCCGCGCAGTTGGGTGTAGTGGTCTTCGATGGTGCAGGCCCACTGGGCCAGCTGGAGAATGTCGCTATCGTCAAGGGCAAAGCGGTGGCGATCGGCCAGGGGCACGGGCTCGTTTTTAGTGAGGTCAGTGCCGGTGGTGTCGTAGACCATGCGCAGGGCCTTGGTACCCAGGCGCTGGCTGAGAATGGGGCAGTGGCCGGTTTTCAAGGTCGGCTTAAACACCACGTATTCATCGGGGTTGACGGTGCCCTGCACCACATTTTCCCCCAGCCCGTAGGCGGCGGTAATCAGCACGGCATTCTGGAAGCCGGTTTCAGTGTCGATGGAGAACATCACCCCAGAGGTGGCCAGGTCAGAGCGCACCATGCGCTGAATGCAGACTGACAGAGCCACTTCAAAATGGTCGAAGTGCTTGGTGGTGCGGTAGGAAATAGCGCGGTCGGTGAACAGCGAAGCGTAGCACTGTTTGCAGGCAATCAACACAGCCTGGTCGCCGTAGACATTCAGGTAGGTTTCTTGCTGACCAGCAAAACTGGCATCGGGTAAATCTTCGGCGGTAGCGCTGGAACGTACCGCCACATCGACCTCGGTGTAGGTGTGGTCGGCCAGGCAAGACTCGTCGCCCAGACAAAGGTTCTGCCCAGCCATCTCACACATGCGATGGTAAGCGTTGAGGATGGCCGCCTTGAGGTCGCTGGGGAAGGTCGCGTTGAGGATCAGCGATCGCGCCTTTCGGCCCCGCCGCCGCAATTCCGTCACATTGCTGACATCAAAGCCACTGAGCACTTCCCTAAGTTGAGCGTCTAGCCCAGTATGTTCAATAAAGTAGCGGTAGGCATAGGCGGTGGTGGCAAACCCAGACGGTACTCGAATGCCCTGGGGCGTTAGCTGCTGAATCATTTCTCCCAGGGAGGCATTCTTACCCCCCACCAGGGAGATATCCTCTAAACGCACATCCTCTAGCCAGAGAATTAGTTCCTGTTCGCGATTGAAAGATTGGGGTGCAACTACTGCGGTAGCAACCATAAGGTTAGCCTCCTGAAATAACTGGAGCGATGGGGCAATCCCCACGGGGATCACGGCAATAGCCCTACTTCGATGCTAGAAAGTAGGGGAATCGAGCTACAAGGGTTGCTAATGTTTCGTATCTTGATGCAACGGATATACACACTCAGTTACCCCTACAGCGTTTTTGAAGCCAGTGAGGTACCTGGATAGATCGACGACCCTTGATTCTAGTAGATAGGCTGTACCTTACCAGGCAAGGAAATGCTGTATGACCAAATTTCCCTCCTACTTTACCCCTGAAGAACTGGCGCGCTGGCGCTTTGGTCTAACCCAGGCCAACCTGAACAATATTCTCTGTCACTGTCGGGATTGTGACACCACCTGGGTGGCTTCTGAGGAAGAACCCTGTGCCTGTGGCAGCCGCCGGGTGGAATACATTGTCTGCTGGCAGTTCCCGGATGATTAAGGCCGGGTTGACCATTGGTTCCGCTAACCCAGCCTAAGATGGTAGACGTGATATTGCGTTCAAGCTGCTGCCATCGCTGACCAGACCTTAGACATGATTGTGGAAAACGCCGACCCAGAGCGGTTGGATCGCTGGCTGACGGCCAACGTTAAGGAACTCTCCCGTAACCGCATCCAAAAGCTGATTGATTGGGAATACGTGACCCTAAATGGCCAGCTTTGTACTAATAAAAAGGCGGCGGTGCAGGTGGGCGATCGCATCCACCTCACTATCCCCGCCGCCAAGCCTCTGGAGTTAGCTCCAGAGGCGATTCCCCTCGACATCCTCTACGAAGATGAGCATGTAATGATCATCAATAAACCGGCTGGGCTGGTGGTGCATCCCGCCCCTGGCAACATGAGCGGCACCCTGGTTAACGCAGTGCTGGCCCACTGCGGCGAGCAACTGCTGGGCATTGGCGGTGTGCAGCGGCCCGGCATCGTCCACCGATTAGACAAAAACACCACCGGCGCCATCGTGATTGCCAAAACTGACCTGGCCCACAGCCACCTGCAAGCCCAGATGAAGGCCAAAACCGCCCGACGGGAATATCTGGGCGTAATCTATGGGGCTCCCAAGGGAGAATCGGGCACCATCGACGCACCGTTGGGACGGCATCCGACCGACCGCAAAAAGAATGCGGTTATTCCCCTAGAAAAGGGCGGTCGCCAGGCGGTGACCCACTGGCGGGTAGAGGAGCGGTTGGGCAATTTCTCCCTGCTGCGCTTCCGCCTCGAAACCGGACGCACCCACCAAATTCGTGTTCACAGCACCTACATAGGCCATCCCATTGTGGGCGACCCCACCTACGGCTCAGGGCGAGACGTGGGGGTGAATCTACCGGGGCAGGCGCTCCATGCCGAGCGGTTGGAACTCGTTCATCCCGCCAGTGGCGATCGCGTTCTGGCCGTTGCGCCCTTGCCGGAACACTTCACCAAGCTGTTGGCGGTGCTTCGCCATCGCTAAATCGGTAAAACCAACAGGGTAGGGTTTAGGGCTACTTTTCTAGGGTTGATGCCACGTTTTGACATCACTAGCCCTGAGCCTTGGGCTTACTCACCATAATCTGAGCGATATCTAGCATCTGGGCAAAGATTTTGGGTGCCAGCAGACGAATCAGCCCAATGTAAACCACAGCCCCAACGATAGAAGACAGTATCAACAGAGCCAAGGGGCCAAAGGTCGCCGCCAGGGCTTGCTTGAAGACGAAGATACCCCCAGCCATAGTCAGAGCGCAAACCAAGGGGGCTAGGAAAATCCGTAGATACTTGCCCAGGCTTTCCTGAATCAGCTGACAAATGGCCCATTGACCAATCGGGAATACGATGTAGTAACGCACAACCGATGCTACAGCCACGGCGAAAATGCCCCATCGGTAGGCGATCGCAAACCCCAGCAAATTTAACACCGCATTAAGCGCGCTAAGCCGTAGCCACCAGGAGGGCTTGCCCATCGCTACAAAGACTGACCCCTTAAAAAAAGTGATGGCTCGGAGCATACCCATGAGAGCCAGTACTTGCATCAGCGGTACCGAAGGCATCCACTGCTCGCCAAACAGCACCCGAACCAGCTCAGGGGCCAGCACCGCCATGCCCAGGAAGGTGGGCATGGCGATGGCACTGGTTAACTGAGTAGCCGAATAGAAAGCCCGCCGAAAGCGCTCAGGGTCTTCTTGCAGCCGCGAAAAGGTGGGTAGCGCCACATCGCGGCTAGTACTCACCAATAGCTGCGTCATGGAGTTCAACACCTTGTAGGCAACGGTGTAATACCCCAACTCAGTCGGGCTCAAGAAGTAGCCCACCAAAAAATCGTTGGCACGGGTGTTAAAAAAGCTGAGGTAGCTGAACCCCATAATGTGCATGCCTACGCCAAACAGGTCTTGGAAGTGGCGTACCGAGACCTTAAAGCCGGGCCGCCAGTCACTACACACCCAGAGGGTGATAGTACCGATAATGCTGTTGACGGCCTGCTGAATCACCAAACTCCAGACGCCAAAGCCCAGGAAGGCCATAGAAATACCAACCACTCCGCCAGCTAAGGTTCCCAGGAGTTGGCGGGTAGCCAGGGCTTTATAGTCAAACTTGCGTTCTAGAACTGAATGTTGAACCTGCCCCAAAGCAGCGCATACAAACAAGATGGAGAAACAGCGAAGAATTGGCGTTAGGGCTGGTTGCCCAAAGAGATCGGCTACTGGCCCAGCGATCAAGAAACCTACTAGAGCCGTTGCACAACCGATGGCCAGATTGATCCAAAACGCCGTATTGAGATGCTCTGGTTCCAGATCTTGCTGTTGAATAATGGCCTGACTAAAGCCCTGTTCTAAAAACAGCCACATAAAGGCTAAAAAAACATTGGCCAGGGCAACCAAACCAAAATCTTCCGGTGACAACAAACGCGCCAGGATGAAAAAAATCAGCAGTGAGCCCATCTGACCACCCCAGTTGCGGGCGGCAGACCATACGACTCCACTAATCGCCTTGTGCTTAATGCTCATGCAGCTGTTGGTGAAAGAAACTCCTGGCGATATCTATGACAGCAAGATCGGCGGTTGAGTCACCTCGGTGGTGGGGCGCTTAAAACGCTGGCAATAGTTGCTGTTGCCGCTGTCTGTGGCGGTTGGTGAGGTACTGGTTTAATCGCGTATCGAACTGGCTCAGCAGGTTAATCAATAGGGAATTGCCGTATCCAAACGTCAACCGTCGAGTTAACGGTTCTACCAAGGTCATTTGGCGTCGCCAGCCCAGATTTTTATACTTGGTTTTGAAATAGCCATCTTCAGCCAGGTTCCATTTTTGCCGAAAATGATTGAGGCTATTCATCGTCCAGGCATCGCTCCAGCGCAGCATGTAATAGTGGGCATCTCCCCAGCTTTTAGGCCGACCAGGCACATAGGTAACCACCGAGCGAGGCTCAAAATAAACTGTTTCTCCAGCCTGGCGTACCGTCATACAAAAATCGAGATGTTCCTTGGTGTTAAGCATGTTTTCATCCAGGGAACCAATTCGTTCAAAAATTTCTGTTCGTATCAGAACACAGTGAAACTCGGCTAGTTCAGTTTGGGTGCGGGTGAGAGACTCTTGCATGGCCTCAACCGATTTCCCCTGCTTATACATTTTTTCTCTAATCCGGCGGCGGCCTAGCTTATCTTCCCAAATGTGGGCTTCCCCGCCAGCAAAATGAATTTGCTGATGAATCGGCTCGTACTGACACATCAATGGCCCAACCACACTGGCCCTAGTTTCCTTGGCGCAGGCCATTAACGCCTCTAGCCAGCCAGGTGATACAATTACATCGTTATCAACAAATACTACGTAGGGCGTATCGACCGCCTGCAAGCCAATATTCCGGGCCTGGTTAGGATAGAGATAAACCTCGGTTCGCAGCAGCGTAAACGACTGAACTGCCGATTTTTGCTGTAGGTAGCGTTGCACTGACCTGGGCGAGTTGCCGTCTACATAGACTAGCTTGAAGGGTACCGTCGTATGCTGATAAATGCTTTCAAGGGATTTCCTAGCATAGCTGAACCGTTCACGAGGAACTACCACAATCGTTACTTCGGGAGCACCTTTTGAGTCAAGTATTAACGTTGGATTATTCAGCAACATTGTGGGTATACCTCAAATTCTAGCTTGCGTAAAGTTTAGTTTCAGACAACTACTGCCTAACCTTACCAACCCAGGTGGGCCATGGTAATAATTTAGCTAAGGGAGAGATCAGGCCAGAATCAGCGGTTAGGGTAGTGGTCTGGGGAGTGTTGAGAATCATGTCGTAGAGTTCGATAAGCTGATTATTGAGATCAGTCAAATTATAGTGTTTCTCGACCATAGCTCGGCCAGCCCGACCCATAGACTCCCATTGTTCCGGGTGACGCATTAAATAATCAATATGTTCAGCTAAGGTTTCACTGTCTCGTTCTGGAGCTAGCAAGCCGCTAACGCCGTGGCTTACCAATTCTGGAATTCCTCCATGCCAGGTACTAATCACGGGCATTCCAAGCGCCATTGCTTCTTTTAAGACATTGATGGGAGCATCTTGATCACCATCTTGAGCAGTAACACTAGGGGCAATAAATAAATCTGAATCTGCTAAAATATCGACAATTTCCCGGACATTTTTCCAACCCATTAAATGAACGGCATGAGAGACTCCTAAGCGGTTAATAAGATGCTGAAAGTCTTCTTTTAAGGGGCCGTCTCCAATAATCAGATAGCGTAAGTTTGGATGATTAGGTAGGACCTTGGCAACGGCCTGAATGGAATAGATAATGCCCTTCTTCTCAACCAATCGCCCGGTTGTAACTAGCTTAACTACTTGATCTGGATGGGAAAAACGAGGTGAAAAAGTATATTGAGAACAGTCTAACCCAGAGCGATTCACTCTTATTTTGCTGGGATTGCAGCCAATTTTAATGACGCGTTTACAAAAGAAATCGCTGTTTGTCAAAAAGAAATCTATTTGCTTGAAAATGCGATTATAAACATGATCTCCTTTCTTCTTTAGAAAGGCGCTAATGTCGTAACCACGGAATGTTGTAATTGTTTTAGGGGTTGGCTGAAGAACTCTGGCAAAGCTAACCGCATTAAAACTCTGGGTGCCGAATTGACTGTGGATAATGTCATAGGGTGCTTTATCAGCCAGGGCTACTGAGGCGAAAATTTGACGCAGCCCCAACACCTGGATACCATACTTGCCTATGTTGAGCGATCGCAAAAACATAGCCGGGTTGCGATGAAAATTTCGCACCAATAACCAGAGAGCCAATATCACTCGAAGAAACAGCGAGTAGGGCATGATTGGCAGTTCGTAAGTATGGTCTAAAAGACCATACTTATTCACGTCAGGATGAGCTTGCTCTGTACCATTAATCTCATGGGTATAGATATCAACGTCATGCCCTCTTTCAATCAGCCCTATGGCTTGGTTGAGCACAAAAGTCTCTGAAAGTTTAGGAAATTCGTGAACAATAAAGGCAATTCGCATTACGATATCTTAGAACAAGTAGTGCAAGGTCTTAGAAATTCTACTTTCTACCTTGGCCTTTGCCAGAGGCAAATTAACGAGGCTTTTCTGGGCACTTGCTGATAGGCAGGGTTTATATTGCTCCCAGCCAGACTTTCAGCCCCTAGCAAGACACTTAAACATATCCTGCTATACTGCTTAGCCACAGGTTCAAAACCGCCATCAATGCTAGTGAAAGTAGATACGATTACGTAAATTTTCGGTTGCGGCTGCTCACAAAACAAGTTCGTTCCTATTTTTTACAGAAGTTTCACTTTCCTAGCCATTTAGGAACAAAGCCCAGACATGTCGATGTTACCCACAGCCAAAAGTTTTGATGCATACAGGGAGCGCCCGGTTACACTCACCATTCTTGGAGCCGGGGCCTGGGGCAGCGCCCTGGCTCAGTTAGCCCGCCACAACGGCCACACGGTACGCC
>JAAUUR010000223.1 GCA_012031045.1 Leptolyngbyaceae cyanobacterium SM2_5_2 | reverse complement strand
GGAGACAGTTGGGGCAATGGCAGAACTCGTCCAACAAGGGAAAGTTCGCTATCTCGGACTTTCAGAAGCAAGTTCAGAAACCATTCGTCGTGCCCATGCTGTTCATCCCATCAGTGTCCTTCAGTCCGAGTATTCACTCTGGGAACGAGGAGTCGAAGCTGAGATCTTACCCACCCTGCGAGAATTAAAAATCGGTTTCGTTCCCTACTGTCCTCTAGGTCGGGGGTTTTTAACGGGACGAATCAAGCGGGCTGAAGCCTTTGAAGACGACTATCGCCGCCTCGATCCTCGGTTTCAGGGCGATAACTTCGACCAAAATATGAAACTGGTTAATCGAGTCAAAGAAATGGCTGAAGCGAAAGGGGCAACCCCCGGACAAGTTGCGCTGGCATGGCTACTTCATCAAGGGAGGGATATTGTTCCAATCCCTGGAACAAAACGAGTTGCATATGTTGAAGAGAATGCAAAGGCGACTGAGATTGTTTTCAGTGCTGAGGAACTAAATCGCTTGAGTGAGATTGCTCCTGTAGGTAGCACTGCTGGCGATCGTTATGTTCAAGAACGTATGGGTTGGCTTGATGCAACCTAAGTCGATTCCCGCAACGGCTTTATTGCACTGCCCAGCAAATGCCCCTGAAATTACTTGGCTTTGAACCTCAACCAATAACCTTTCTCCACTGCCACAACCTGAAACGTAAACCAGCTAACGCTCCTGGTCAGCGGTGCCGATCGCGCTGAACCTGCCCAAGGGGTCTGCGTCACTCCGCTGCACCAGGGTGGTTAGCTGGAGCAGCACCGATCGCCCCAAGAACACACCTGCTGACACACAACGATCGCTTCTTGGGAGCGATCACACAGACAGACACCCTCGAAAAGCGGTCTCAACCCACAACAGCCTGGGTGCTGTTGCACTCACAGATACGCTGTAAGGACAAGGACAAGACGCTTGTGCGGAGCCAGCTAACTACTGTTTATGCGGATTCCCCTGCCTAAATTCTGGCTAACACTCCGCAGCAGGGCAGTTAGCCAGAATCAAAGTTGCATATCACCTCCGCTAAGGGGAGTTATACCGAATATTGCCAGCATAACTCCCCAAATTGGGGTGTTATACCGAAATCTGTCGGGCTATCTACCAAATTCGGGTGTTATGCCGATAGCTTCAGCAAATCTTTATGGTCAGTACGTGAACCAGGGATGCAGCATTTGGCCTATTTTTGATGGGCACGCACGCTTTGCCTATTCTACAAGTTGTGCCAATCGCTACATTTTACTGGCCTGAGTATCCTTTCCAGAGGGGTCTAGCCCCAGCCTGGGTAAAAAATCTGGCAATACGGTTGCACTCTCGGCGCAATTCCTGTATTTTCAATTTTGCGGGGAATGATTCCAGGCAGGAGTCTGAGAGGCTAGCACCCTCCCAAACTCCCTGATCATCCCAACTTAGCCGAGGTAAGTCGAGATGACTGGGTTCATTGTACCGGTCTCTTTGCGTTGCCTAATTGGAAGGGACCTGGAGCCGTTCCTCGTTTTCCATTCAGTGAAAACGAAGGAGTTTTCCCATGTTTCAAGACCCAAATCCAGAGGTGGTTACCTCTGCTACTTTTCCGTTGCCATCCTACGGGCAAGAAATCGTTCGGCATATTCTGCTGGGTGATCGCCGAGCGGTAGAAGAGGCCATCCATCGCCTCTCCTCCACGGGCTATTGCGACCGGATTGAGTGGTCACGCCCGGTGCCGGTGCAGCCCAACACCCCCAGCTTTGAGGCCTTCCTGCAAGCGGTGGAGGAAACGGGTAGCCGGGGCGGCGTGATCAGCCTGATGACCCGCCGCCGCGGGGTAAGCCAGGGCTAGGCTCTAGGCGTTAAACGCTGGCGTTAAAAGACACCGGGTTTCTGGGTAATGGCTAGATACCCGGTGCTTAAAGCGCAGGATTTCTATCGCGGCTAATTTCTACGGCCACTTGGCCGCTGAAGTCAGGAATAGGTGGTGTTAGTTTCGTCAGCCGAATGGTCACTCGTTGAACCCGCTGGTCAGACTCCAGGACGGCGATGACAATAGCTCCGGCCAGGCGTTCGATCAGGACAAATTTCTGCTCTCGGATAATCTGCTGAGTGCGGGTGATGATGGTGCGATAATCGTGGGTATCGGCCAGGCGATCGCTCTGGCTGGCTAACGTGAGGTCTACGTAGAGGGTAACGTTGGCCTCAAACCATTGGCCCAGAACAGTTTCTTCTGGTAAAGCGCCAGTATAACCATAGGCGCGAATTCCCGTCAGGTAGATTGCATCCATAAACCCAGTCAGCCATTACTCAAAGACGACGGTTTTTTGCTGTTGTTTGAGTTGTTTCTGTTGCCGTTTTGTCAGCGGTTGCGAAGCATGGCCGGCCTCAAGCTGCTGTTGCAAGCGCTCGCGCTGGTCAATTTCAGGCAGTTTAAGCACTATGCCAGCCGCTAACCAGTAATACACGTTAACAGGTTCTACATCCAGGGGGTAGTAGTAGGGAAACAGGCTGATAAATAGAACGAAGACCCACATAGACGCGCCATAGCCCTTCAGGTCAGGATCTTGGATGGCGCGGTAGGCTTTGAAGGTAGCCACTGTCAGCGTTAGGTAAAGAGCCAGGGTGGCCAATAGCCCCAGGGGGCCAATTTCGTAGAGCAGCTTGGGATGGTAGGTTTCTACCAGTTCGGTTTGGCCAAAAATACGGGCGGCGTTGGTGGCGCGACCGACTCCGCGACCTAAAATGCCCTCCTGTTGCTGTAGCGCCCATTGAAACTGTTGAACAATAAACTCATGGGGTGGGGCCGCCGCCCAGCGGGCCTGAAAGCTGGCCCAGCGCTCGTTGACAACGGCGGGGTTTTGGGTCATGAAGAGGCCCAGAATTAGGGCCAATCCTAGGCCAATGGGCAAAAACCGTTTCAGGTTGGCGATCTGCCCTGTGAGAATGAGCAGGCTGAGAATGGTAACGGGCACTAGGGCTAGGGCAATACGTTGGCCTGAAACCACGGTCATCACCCCCACCGCTGCCAGCGTTACCAGGCCCACTCCGCGCCAGACAACGGAGCGATCGCTAAAGGCTGTTCCAAAGGCAAAAAAGCCGCTAGAAATCAGAAACCAGCCCCACTGCCAGGGGGCGTTAAAGGTGCCGGGTAGGCGAATCTGCCCCTGCTCTGGGCTGTAAAGCAGCGACCCACCCACAAAGCAGCGGGCTTCCAGGGAGGCTTTGAACAGGTCGGCCCCTTCCCCCACGGTGCCCTGGCAAATACCAGTTCTCAGCATCAAAAACTGAATGAAACCCAGCCCACAGCAGATTAAAATAACCACCACCTGAGTACGCAGAAGGCGGTAAACGTCTTCGCGATCGCGCAGCAGGTAGTAGATACAGGGAATTAGCAACACATAACCGAGCAGCACCTTCAGCCCCAGCACCCCAATCAGAATCGGAATTTCTCCTCCCTCGGCGGCCAATTGCTGGCTGCCGTTTACCACCAGTATGGTCAGGGTTGCTAGCGCCACCAACGCCATCAACGGCGTTTTAATAGCGGGCGGAATAATCAACGGTTGCCGAGTCTTGCGACAGAACAGCGCCACCCTCAACAAGGCTGGGAAAAAAATGGCATCCTTAGCCAACTGCAAAATGCCGCTGCCACCCAGGGCATAAACCACAGTGCCACTGAAGGGAATGTAGAAAATAAACGCATAAATCGCCTGCCGTGGATATTTGTAGGACAGGGCCAGGCAGACTATCCCCCCAGCCGCCGCCAGCCCCAGCTTAGGCCCAAGCACCAGAGAAAGCAGCACCGCCACCAAGCCACCCATTAGTGCTGTAATGGCCCCATATTGAATCAGTGATTTTCTGGCCTGCTTAGCCTTGCGAGCCTGCGCCCGTTCCTGGCGGCGGGCCAGTTTGGGGTTAGCCACCAGGTCGGTAGCCACTTCTGAGGTTAAGGGCTGATCGGTCCTCTGCCGAGCCTGATGGGTGGCATGGGGGGATGGCTGGCGACGGCGGCGGGCCTTGGGCATAGCTGGATTCAGTACAGTTTGTTCCCAATCTAGCTAACCGAGAGCGATCGCTCAGCTTTGACAAGACTCTTCACAGAGAAAATCCACCCGCCAGAAAAGCGCTGCTGTGCCTGGGTAGCCCGCCCACGCCGGGCTGGTCATAGCCTAACCTACGGACCATAGAATGGTTAGCGCTGTAGATCGTGTTAACAATCTATACCTGAAACTCACAGCCTTGAAAACGAGATGTTAATGTTAATAAATACTAAGCAATAGTCATAGGTCATCAGTGGGTATTTATTGCAGCTCCCTAAGCTAAGGGTTTTTTCTGTAGCTTATGGTGTAGTTTATCTCTATCAAAATTAATACCTTCGGGCGTAGAACATGTGTATGGGTTGTGTGCTAGTTTAGTTAATCTCTTTGCCGTTAGCCTGGTTTCCCTCCTGAATTTAGTGCGTTTAAACAGGAGTAAGCTATTGTCCCAAGCCAATTGCTCTTAGGTTAGAGGGATGGCTTTTTCTTCTAAAATCGTCCTTCACCCCCTGCATCCACCGCTATGACTGCAACGGTTCATTCGCCCCTACCCACCGACTGCACTCTGCCCGACTGGCTAGAAACCTGCGTGCTAGCTCATCACGGGGATACCCAGAACGAACCGCCGCCCGACAGCGATGACAAATCTAACAATCGCCTGGTCTGTAGTGCCTTTGAGTTTGCCTATGCACTGCACAAAGGGCAGCATCGGGCCTCTGGAGAACCCTACATTTGCCACCCCGTCGCCGTTGCCGGCCTATTGAGAGATTTGGGTGGTGACAGCGCCATGATTGCCTCTGGCTTTCTCCATGATGTGGTAGAAGACACCGATGTTACCCCGGAAGAAATTGAGCAGCAGTTTGGGGCCGAGGTACGCCAACTGGTAGAAGGCGTTACTAAGCTCTCAAAATTTAACTTTGAAAGTAAAACCGAGCGCCAGGCTGAAAACTTCCGCCGCATGTTTTTGGCCATGGCTCAAGATATTCGGGTAATTGTGGTGAAGCTGGCCGATCGCCTCCACAATATGCGCACCCTGGAGCATCTTAGCGACGAAAAACGCCGCCGCATTGCCCGCGAAACCATGGAAATTTTCGCCCCCTTAGCCAACCGACTAGGGATTGGGCGGTTTAAGTGGGAGTTAGAGGATCTGTCCTTTAAATATCTTGATGCTGATGCCTATCGGCAGATGCAGCAGTACGTTACAGAAAAACGGGCTGATCGCGAAGCCCGCCTGGTTCAAGTGGCTGAAACCCTGCGCCAACGCATGCACGAGTCCGGGCTCCAGGTCATAGATGTGAGCAGTCGGCCTAAGCACCTCTACAGTATCTACCGCAAAATGGAGAAGCAGCAGAAAGATTTCCATGAAATCTATGATGTGGCGGCGGTGCGGCTAATCGTCGGAACAAAGGAAGAATGTTATCGAGCTTTGGCCATTGTCCACGATGCGTTTCGGCCCATCCCAGGACGCTTTAAGGACTATATCGGCCTGCCCAAACCCAACCGCTACCAGTCCCTTCATACGGTGGTAATTGGTAGCAAAGGCAAACCCATCGAAGTGCAGATTCGCACCCTGGAAATGCACCACATTGCCGAGTACGGGATTGCCGCCCACTGGAAGTACAAAGAAAGCGGTACTTCTATCAACACGCGCATGACGGCGGATGATGAAAAATTCACCTGGCTACGGCAGCTTTTGGAATGGCAAAACGACCTCAAAGATGCTCAGGAATTTCTTGAAAACGTCAAAGGCAATCTTTTTGACGAAGACGTTTACGTGTTTACGCCCGATGGCGATGTTATGCCCCTCAGCCGGGGAGCGACGCCGGTTGATTTTGCCTACCGCATTCATACTGAGGTCGGCAACCACTGTGCTGGGGCCAGGGTCAATGGCCGCATCGTAACCCTGGATACGCTGCTGGAGAACGGCGACATTGTTGAAATCATTACCCAAAAGAACAGCCATCCCAGCCTTGACTGGCTCAACTTTGTGGTTACGCCCAGCGCCCGCAACCGCATTCGTCAGTGGTATAAACGCTCCCATCGGGATGAAAACATGGCCCGTGGCCGCGATATGCTGGAAAAAGAACTGGGACGCACGGGCTTTGATGCTCTGCTCAAATCTAATCAGGCTCAGTTGGCCGCCGAGCGCTGCAACTATCAAACGGTGGACGACCTGCTGGCCGGGCTGGGCTACGGTGAAGTTACCCTCAATCTGGTGGTTAATCGTCTCAGAGAATCGGTTAAAGCAAAGCAGCCCTTAGAACCCATTTCCTCCGAGTCCTCTCTGGGAGACTCTAGCCAAATGCTGGCTGGGGCCGTAACTAGTCCCAAATCTCGGCTGGGTTCCTCAAAAGCCCCGATTTTAGGAATTGAGGGGCTAGTGCACCACATTGCCGGTTGTTGCAACCCCTTACCCGGTGAGCCGATTATTGGCAGTGTATCTCTGGGTAGCCGGGGCATTGCCATTCACCGCCAGGGTTGCTCCAATGTGGCCGATATTCCGGGCGATCGCCTGATTCCCGTCAGTTGGAACCCCTGCGAACCTAGCGGTTCTCGCCAGACCTACCCCGTTGAAGTCAAAATTGAAGTGATTGACCGAGTAGGTGTCCTTAAGGACATTCTCTCTCACCTCTCCGACCTGCAAATCAATGTCCACAAAGCTCAGGTGAAAACTTTCCCTGGCCAAACCGCCGAAATCGATCTGGGCCTGGATGTGCGGGACCACGCCCACCTGGATCAAACCTTTAGCCAGATCCGCAAAATGACGGATGTTCTCAAAATCCGCCGCATGAGCCAGGCTGGGTAATCCCCTAAAAAGGCTTGAAAAGTAGGCAGCTTCTAAACTTAACTGCGGTCGTACTTATGCATACTTCACCTATCGCCCTGGTAGCAAGGCTATCGACAGCTCCCTAAAGTAACCTTTACGTAGGCTTTGCATTACACTGGCTTAGTTGTGCCCTATGTAAACCTTGCGTAAGGGATTCTACGGATCTATTGCTCAGCAGAAGGAAGACAAGGAAACTCTACTTAATCGACTCACCCTTGGGTAACGCTTTAACCAGGTGGCCACTGTTTCAGTCATCTGGTAAAGATTTTGTAGCACATAGCTTTTTAGGGTAAGCCGCAACGAGTTCGCAGGTCGTCATTAGGTGCCAGTCATTCCATCCTTTTGGTTACCACTCAACAGATTGAGACGGTGGTATTAACTTAAGCTTTTTCCCAAGGTCATCTACTGTACACCGCTATTTTTCTGGTTTCTATCAAGGAGTTGTTTGAGGAATATCATGAAAAACCCTCCTGTTATTGCCGTTGGTCTAGATGCTGCTGATCCAGTTCAGCTAGAGCGTTGGATGGCCGAAGGAAAACTTAAAAACCTAAAGTCTATTTGTGATCATGGAACCTATGGTCGGCTTAAAACCAAGGTTAACTATCAAACCGAAAGTGGTGTAGATTTTTCCTTTAGTGAAGCCCTGTGGGCCATGATGCAAACCGGTTGTTTGCCCAATAAAACCGGCTTTTGGGATCCAATTATCTATCATCCAGAGCGCTATGAAATCGGCTTTGACTCGGTTGATGGGGGGTATGACTATCAAGAATATGCTCCGTTTTATGCCTTTGCTCCCGAACGGCGGGTTCTCGCCTTTGATGTGCCTGTATCTCGCGTGCGTAATGATATAGACGGCATTCAAATTACCGGCTGGGGCGGGCATCATCCCTTTGTCAGAAGCGAATCTATTCCCGCCTCTGCCCTGCAAGACATTGTCGCTAAATATGGGGAGAACCCCGTTTTTAGATCTGACAATGGCTACCGCTGGAATCAAAAATATATTGATTGGGTTACTCAGTCAGTCTACGAAAGTATTGAAAACCGGGGCAAAATCTACACCGATCTAATGGCTAAGGGGCCGTGGGATCTTTTCCTTACCGTAATGGGCGAAACCCATACCATGGGCCACGATCTGTTTCATTTGAGCGAGCCCCATCATCCTCTTTACCGCTACTATCACAAGCCCGGTAGTGCTGATCCCATTCAAGTTGGGCTAGAAAAAATTGATGCGGTAATTGGTCAATTAATGGCTCAGGCTCCTGAAGAAGCCTACATCGCTGTTTTTGGCCTGCACGGCATGGATGTTAATCACCTTGACCATCTCTGTATGCTGATCATTGGCGAGGTGATGTACCGCTACAGCTTCCCTGGTAAGTATGCGCTACCGGCAGGCAACATCAATGAACCTCCCGGCCCAGTCATTCATCGCAATATTCGCAATAGCTGGTATGGGGAATTTTGGCGTCAGATTGATCAGCCAAATCCACTGAAAAAGTTGTGGCATACCTGGACTCACAAATCCTTTCTCCAGGGAGACCAAAAGGGTTTACGCTCCCCTTACAAGATGAAAAATGACGGCGTGCCCCTAGGGGATATGCCGGTGATGTGCTACTCTTCCCTCTGGCCGCAGATGAAAGCCTTTGCATTGCCTGGTTTTTCTGATGGTTATGTGCGAATTAATGTGAAAGGGCGTGAAGCCAATGGCATTGTCGATCCGAATGATTACGATTCAGTCTGCACTGAAATCGAAAACATTTTCTATAGATTGACAGACGGCAGAACCGGCAAACCCCTGGTG
>JAAUUR010000222.1 GCA_012031045.1 Leptolyngbyaceae cyanobacterium SM2_5_2 | reverse complement strand
AACGCCCGACGGGTTTTGTGCGCAGTCTAGGAGATGCTGGTGCTTCCCCGCGAGCAGAGCTACATTGGCACGTTGTTGGATGACCTTTGCACCAAAGACCTGCGGGAGCCCTACCGAATGCTCACCTCTCGCTCGGAGTATCGGTTGCTGCTGCGCTCAGACAATGCCGACCAGCGCCTGACTACCCTGGGCCGCGAGATTGGGCTGATTGACGATCGCCGCTGGGCGCGCTTCACCCGCAAGTACGCCAACATTGCCGCCGAAAAAGCCCGCCTCCACGACACCCGTGTTAAAGAGCATGACGATCTGGGCCAGCGCATCGCCGCCGCTACCCAACAACGCATTAAGGGCTCCATCACCCTGGCGGATTTGCTGCGGCGTCCTGGCTTTCACTATGTCGATCTAAACCGCTACGGCCTGGGCAATCTGGCCCTCAGCCGAGAAGAGCAGGAGGGCGCAGAAATCGATATTAAGTACTCCGGCTATATTCAGCGCCAGCAAACCCAGATCGACCAGATTGCCAAAAACGCCAACCGCAAACTGCCGGAGACCATTGACTATACGGCTATCGACACGCTTTCTAAGGAAGCGCGGGAAAAACTCACCCTAGTGAAGCCGCTCACCGTTGGCCAGGCCTCCCGCATTGGTGGGGTGAACCCAGCCGATGTGAATGCGCTGTTGGTGTATTTGGAAATTCAGAGCCGTCGAGAAGCGCTGACCACCGGGGTAGGGGTGCTGGCCTCCTAGGTGGGAAAACCCTGCGTTTCCTCAAGTACTACAAACGGGATAGAAAACTGGATTTTGGATAAAAGAACGCAGTAGCGTCCCCACCCTGGCGACAACGAACTCTACAACCGACCTAAGCCTCAGATTCTCCACCACCAAACACATAGCGGGTCAGAATCCGCATGGCTTCGTCACGCTTGTTAGTGGGGATTGGCTTGCTCCACTCAATCGAGTCAGAAAATCCGACATGGCTCATTTCTTGAATCACCCGATTAACCGCCAGAGGGCGACCAATCACTAAGACGCGAACCTGCTCCCGCTCTAAACCGGCCAGGCTGGCTACCGGGAGCTTGGTATCGTCTTCGGACGACGCATCAACGTACAGGAATGTTTTGGGCATGGTTGGCTGGGGAATAACAATAAAATCATGACTGCGGTAACGATTCAGGCATAAATTTTGGCGCACAATTGCAGCGCACGGCGGTTCAAGCTCCAGCTTGATACACCTATCCCAAGCCTATTTACCCTACCGGGTTATGGTTTAATTTCTAGGGGATTTCACGGGGATTTTAAACCCTCTAAACCAGGGTAATCCTGGTTTGGGCTGCTCCTAGTCTTTTGAACAGAAAATCCCCTAAAAAATCGGTATTCATGCCATCTCGGCTTCAGCATAAGCCTTGGTTTAGGGGATTGGCGTTAGCTAACGTCAGTTTGGTTGAAGGGGTAGCTTGAGATGCCCTTACCGCAACTTTGTATAAATGCATGGATGCCTCACCATCGCTGCAACGGCATTAGACCTCTCCAATAATTGTCAAATAAGGGCTTCAGCCCTTATTACAAGCCCATCAAAAATCTTTTCTGGAGGGGTATATTGGTTAACCGTCTGAGTATCGGTTAACCGCCCCCAACACATCAGCCCATTCTCTGCTAGGATGAGGCTCTGTCAGCTCATCCGGTCTGTGCTGGCAACTAGAATTTGCTAATTAGCCATTCTTTTGACCCAACGTTTACTGCTCTTAGACTGGGCCCATCTAGTTGATTTGGGATAGGGGCACCACTCGGAGCAAATTAAATCCAATGACATTTGAACAACTCGGTCTTTCGACCGGCCTACTTCGCGCTGTCGCTGACCAGGGCTATGATTCGCCCACGCCAATTCAGCAGCAGGCGATTCCTGTAATTTTGCAGGGGCAAGACCTGCTGGCCAGTGCCCAAACCGGCACCGGCAAAACCGCTGGCTTTACGCTGCCACTTTTGCATCGGCTCAGCACTCAGCCAGGTAATGGCAAGCGTGCTCCTCGCGCCCTCATTCTCACGCCTACTCGCGAGCTGGCGGTGCAGGTAAGTGAGAGCGTCAAAACCTACGGCAAGTATCTGCCGCTCAAAACGGCGGTAGTCTACGGCGGCGTTAAAATTGGCCCCCAGTTTAAGCAACTGCGTCAGGGGGTTGATATTCTCATCGCCACGCCTGGCCGCCTGCTCGACCACGTTAACCAGCGCACCGTGGATTTGAGCTGTGTAGAAATTTTGGTGCTGGATGAGTGCGATCGCATGCTCGACATGGGCTTCATCCACGATATTCGCAAAATCATGGGTCGCTTGCCAGAGTCCCGCCAAACTTTGATGTTTTCGGCCACCTTTTCCCGGCCGATTCAGCAATTGGCCAGCACCCTGCTAAATGCCCCGGCGCAAATTGAGGTGGCCCCCCGCAACACCACCGCTGAGCGGGTTGAGCAGGTGGTCCACCCGGTTGACCGCCATCGTAAGCGCGAGCTGCTGTCTCACATGATTGGCTTCCACGGCTGGGAGCAGGTGCTGGTGTTTACCCGCACGAAACACGGGGCCAATCGCCTGGCTGAGCAACTGGCTAAAGATGGGCTCAAAACCGCTGCCATCCACGGCAACAAAACCCAGGCTGCCCGCGCCAAGGCCCTGAAGGATTTTAAGCAGGGTCGTGTGCGGGTGCTGGTGGCTACGGATGTGGCCTCTCGCGGCATCGACATCGACCAACTTCCCTACGTGGTGAACTTTGAGCTGCCCAACGTGGCCGAGGACTACGTGCACCGCATTGGCCGCACCGGACGGGCCGGGCATGAAGGTCGTGCCGTTTCTCTAATTAGCGACGACGAGCTGCATTTGTTAAGCCGCATTGAGCGGTTGCTTCAGCAGCGCCTAGAACGTGACATCGTGCCGGGTTATGAGCCCTCCTTCTCCATGCGGGCACCCGCTGCCGCCAAACCGGCGGCTCCCCGTCGCCGCTCCAACTCTCGTCCTGGTCGGAGCAAGCCCCAGCCTGCCGCCATTAGAGGTTAACGGGGATCAACTTTCACCAACCTTTGCTAAGGTAGTAAAAGTTTTAAGAAGGATTTATACCTATGCCCTACACCACTGAAGATGGCGGTCGCCTTAACAACTTTGCCAACGAGCCGAAAATGTACTCGGCTGAACCTCCTACCTCTATGGAGAAGCGCAATTACCTAATTCTGGGAGGGTTGGCCATTGCTCTAATTGCAGGGTTGTGCGTGGTGGCTTTTTCGGTGTCCTAGGGTAGCTGGTAACGTTAGGATTGTTAAAAGGGTGGCTTAGCCACCCTTTTTTATTGAGCCATAATCCAGACATAACCCTCCGTGTCATCCGGTTTTTGCTTGGTTCTACCCGTTTTACAGCAGAGTACCCTTGGCTAAACCATCGGTTTCCATCCTCAACTCGCCACCCTGGCCCCGCTGGTGCCAGGGGGCAACGGGTAGCGGCAAAACCACCTGGTTGCTCAATCAGTTGCTAACTTGGGCTGAGGGCGCAGGGAGCGAAGGTTTGACCATGGGCCAGAGCGTTCTGGTTTTTGCCGTCAATGGTGATAATCGCCTGGGTTTGGCCGAACGAATTGCCACCCTCACTGAGGGCAAAATCCCCGCCATCACCACTACCCCAGCGGGTTTTATCCAGGATGAGGTGACCTTATTTTGGCCGCTACTAGTGCCCTACCTAGGGCCATTACCCCAGTTCCCGGTTAGACTGCGGCCAGAGAATGAGCAGGAACTCGCGACCCGCTTCTGGCAACAACAATTGTTGGACGGCACCCTTCAGGTGGAGGCCTGGCAGGAGCCACAGACGGTGCGGCGATCGCTCGACTTTCTACAAATGGCGGCATCCTCCGCAATTCCAGCTGAAGATTTGGCGGTGCTGCTGCCTGAGGGCATACCGCCAGGGTTTGCCCCAGAGGCCGTGTGGAGAACCCTGGGTGAGGCGCTGGTGGCCTGGCGCGACTGGTGCCTGAATCGCAGCCTACTCACCTACGGCGTAATGACCGAACTCTACTGGCGGCATCTGCTGCCCCAGCCCCTCTATCGAGAAAAACTGCTGGCCCGCTACGGCGGCCTTTGGGTAGACGACCTGGATGAGTATCCCGCCGTGGTCGCCGATTGGCTCCAGTTCTTTATTGACCAGGCCCGCCCCGTGGCTATGACCTGGAATTCCCACGGCAAAGTGCGGCTGGGGGTTGGGGCCGATCCTGACCGGCTAGAAACCCTGGTCAGCCAGTGCCCTGTAGTGGAAACTCTGGCCCCGCCTAGCGATGTTCTAGCCTATACCTGGGCCGACACAGTGGTGGACTGGGTGACCAACCCGCTAGCCCTGCCGGAACCACTGGACTGTTTTCAGACCATCCAAACCACCTCTAGGGGCGAGTTGTTGCGGCGTACCGCAGAAGCCATTGCCGCTGCTGTGGCCGAGGGAACGGTTGCCCCCCATGAGGTGGCCATTATTGGGCCGGGGCTGGATGCGATCGCCCGCTACACCCTGGTGGAAATTCTCTCCAGCCAGAGTCTACCCGTTACCTCCCTCAACGACCAGCGCCCGCTGATCAACTCTCCCCTGGTGCGGGCCTTGCTCACCCTGATTACCTTTGTTTACCCAGGGCTGGGGCGGTTGGCCGACCAGGATGCCGTGGCCGAAATGTTGGTGGTCTTGAGCCAGATTCCCCAGTCCCCGGAGATTGCCCCCTGGTTTGAGACGGTGCAAATTGATCCGGTGCGGGCTGAGCTACTGGTAGACCACTGCTTCGAGCCCCGCCTTGACCAGCCTGAACTACTACCCGTTGAACGCTTCGAGCGATGGGATCGGCTGGGGCATAAAGCCACCCAAGCCTACGAGCGCCTGCGCCAGTGGATTGCCCAGCAGCAAGAGCAGCGCCAGCAGCGGCTGATTCCTGGCGTTGTTAGCTTTCTGGATCGAGCGATTCAAACCTTTTACAGCGGCGGCAACCACCTCCCCCCTGACCACCTCGCGGCCCTCCGCGAACTGGTAGAAACCGCCCAACACTATTGGACCGTAGAAGAGCGCCTCCGCCAGCGGGGGGCCAGCCCTGGGGGGATACCGACGCCACCGCCTCAGTTAAAACCTCCATCGAGCGCTTCATTGGTCTACTGCGCCAGGGCACCGTCACCGCTAACCCTTATCCTACCGAGTCCCTTGAGCCGGCCCAGCGTGGCATCACCATTGCCACCGTGTTTCAGTATCGGCTCCAACGTCTGCGCCATCGCTGGCATTTCTGGCTAGATGCTGGGTCTTCCCGCTGGCTCACCGGCACCGACAATTTGTTTGGCTTCCCAATTTTCCTGGCCTCCTACGCCGGGCGGCCCTGGCGCACCGAGGACATTGAAGCCCTGCACAGCGATCGCCTGGAACGCATCCTCCGCGATCTCCTGGGTCGTGTCACCGAGCGCGTCATCCTCTGCCACAGCGACCTGGCCGTTAGCGGGCAGGAACAAACTGGCCCCCTGCTCACCCTGGTGAACACCCACACCCCAGCAGAAACAGCCTCAGACCCAGCCATTAAGCCGGAATGATGCTGGAGCCTGGCATACAGGTGCCAGAGGTCAAAAGTGTTGTTGCCGCTATATCCTGGCTCCTGGCTTCTGACTCCTGACATTCTGTGTCCCCAACCCCAAAATATCCCACCATCCACTTCAGCCTCTGGCCCCTTCAATGTTAAGCCCTGCCATCTTTAGGGCTAGGCTAAACCCATGCTGCGGTAGGATTGACCGCAAGCCCTTTGTCGTTGTAGTAGCCGCCGCCATGACCACCCTTAGTGCCGCGCTTCAGGAAGTCCGCCAGCGAGATCGCGCCTTTATTGAGGCGCACAGCCCCTATCAGCACATCCAGGCCATTCACGAAATTTGGCCCTTGGTGGCTCAACGGTATGGCGGTATTGTTGCTCTGCGGGATGCCCACTACAAGCCCGCGATAACGATGACCTATAGCGAGCTAGAGGTGGCTATCCGCACTTTTGCCAGCGGTTTACAGGCGCTTGGGGTAGGAAATCGCGCCCATGTGGCCCTCTTTGCCGACAACAGCCACCGCTGGTTTATTGCTGACCAGGGCATTATGACCGCTGGCGGCATGAACGCCGTCCGCAGCGGCACCGCTGAAACTGAGGAACTGCTCTACATTGCTGACCATAGCCAGAGCACCGTGTTGGTGGTAGAAAACCAGGCGCTACTCAAGCGGCTGCGTCAGCGCCTGGATGCCCTACCGATTCCCCTGGTGATTTTGTTATCCGATGAAACGCCAACCGCCGATGATCGCCTCAAAATCCTCAACTTCAAACAGCTCATGGCCCTGGGTGAACAGCATCCCTACACCCCGGTTACAGTCAAGCCTGAGGATTTGGCGACGCTGATCTACACCTCCGGCACCACGGGCCAACCCAAGGGCGTAATGCTAAGCCACCGCAATCTGCTGCACCAAATCAACACCCTGGAAGCCATTGTGCAGCCTCAACCGGGGGATAACGTAATGAGTATTCTGCCCTCCTGGCACAGTTTTGAGCGCACGGCGGAATATTTTCTGTTTTCGCGCGGCTGCACCCAGACTTACACCAACATTCGCCACATTAAGGCCGATATGAAGGCGACTAAGCCCCAGTACATGGTGGGGGTGCCTCGCCTGTGGGAATCCATTTACGAAGGGGCGCAAAAGCAGTTTCGAGAGCAAACGGCCAGCAAGCAGCGGCTCATTTTCACATTCTTTGGCCTCAGTCAGCGCTATGTCACCCACCTCTGGCGCTTTCAGGATATGAAAATCGACCAACCGAATCTTTCTGCTCTGGAGCGGTTGGGCTCAGGCGTGGTGGCGCTGGCGCTGTGGCCCCTGCACCAGCTGGGCAAAAAATTGGTCTACGGCAAGGTGCGAGAAGCCACTGGCGGCCAGGTGAAACATTTAATCAGCGGTGGAGGCTCCCTGGCCCGGCATATCGATGTTTTCTTTGAAATTATTGGTGTGTCGCTGTTGGTGGGCTACGGGCTGACGGAGACTTCCCCGGTGCTATCGGCTCGCCGTCCCTGGCGCAACCTGCGGGGGGCGGCAGGGCAGCCCATCCCCTTTACCGAAGTCAAAATTGTCAATCTAGACACCCGCCAGGAAGTGCCCCAGGGAGAGACGGGACTCGTGCTAGCCCCGTGGCCCCCAGATCATGGAAGGCTACTATCGCAACCCGGAAGCTACTCAAAAAGCCATTGACCCCGACGGCTGGTTCGATACGGGGGATCTGGGCTGGATTAGCCGCGACGGCAATGTGGTGCTGACCGGGCGCGCCAAGGATACCATCGTGCTGACCAATGGGGAGAATATCGAGCCCCAACCCATTGAGGATGCCTGCATTCGCAGCAAATACATCGACCAGATTATGCTGGTGGGGCAAGATCAGCGATCTCTAGGGGCGCTAATTGTCCCCAATGTAGACGCTCTCCAAGCCTGGGCCGCTACCCAGTCCCGCTTTATGGCTATCCCTGGGGATGAAACGCCCGCTCCGACTGGTTTTACCACCATCACCCTGGAAGATGATGTCGTCCAAAAGCTTTTGCGGGACGAACTCACCCGCGAGGTCAAAGATCGCCCTGGCTATAAGCCCGACGATCGCATCGGCCCCTTCCGCGTGGTTCTGGAGCCCTTTTCCATCGAGAACGGTCTGCTCACTCAAACCTTAAAAGTTCGTCGCCCCGTGGTTACGGAGCGGTATCGCGATATGATTGACGCGATGTTTGTGTGAAGCCTGAATGTAGGCAATCGCAAATTTTCAGGTCGTTTCACCAAATTTTCCGGCAGGGTATCTAACTTTGCCGTAGTACGTACAGTCCTCGTTGAGTAAGCCTAACTGTTATGGATGACAATAATTCTCTGCTATTAAAGCGAGTGGTGAATATTAAAGCGGTAGTAACCCCGCTTTGGAAAGAGGAAGCCCAAAAACAATTGCAAAGCCAAATTAACCAAATGGATGGCCAACTCCAGCAGTTGGAAATGCAGGGTCAGCGGATGATGACTGAGCTACAAAAGCAGGCAGAAGCTCAGCCTGGCAATATGGCCATTCAACAGCAAATCGCTGACATCCAAAATCGCCTGAACCAGGACAAGAGCAAGCTCCTACAACAGAAAAACCAAAATCTCCAGCAGCTTCAGCAGGTGCAAACTCTGGATCTAGATGCTGAAGTAGAGCAGGGTAAAGTCGAAAGCTTTTTTAACGTAACCGTTGGCGATAACCTGGTGAAAAAGCTTCAGATTGAGATTTTGATTAAAGACGGCGTAATTGAAGAAATTCGCGGCGAGTTCTAATTAATGCTGCCGAAGTCTCCCTAATCCTTTCGTTTTAGCGGTGTAGCGTTTCAGCGTTGCACCGCTTGCTCCATCAGCCCCGCCGCACGCTAAGTTAAAGCTAGTACTCAATGGCAGAAATCCCCCTCCTAACTCCTAACTCCTGACTCCTAACTTAACCGGCTAACCCTCCCGCTATTGGCAATCCCATGACTACTCTGCGGTCTGACCCCGTTACCTCCCTCTACGACACCGATTACTTGCGCTGGCTCGAAACTACCGCTGAAGCTATGCGACAGGAGGATTTCGGGGCCATTGACTGGGAAAACGTTGATCGAAGAAATTGAGGACATGGGACGAC
>JAAUUR010000221.1 GCA_012031045.1 Leptolyngbyaceae cyanobacterium SM2_5_2 | reverse complement strand
CCCTAGCTGGGGTACCCAGATCGCCTAAGTTAGGTGCAGTGGAGCGTTCGCAAAGCGCTTCGCCTGCCAGCCCAAACTCCAGAGCTTCGTCAAAGCCTAATTTTAGGGTTAACTCTTTAGCTTGTAGTCAGCGCTTTAGCGCTGACTACAAACCTGAACTTCTAGGGTTGACGTTTCACTAGTGCCGCTTGAACCGAATGCCCAAAAACAGGTCGTACAGGAAGCTAAAAAAGTCCTTCATCTGTAGTAGCCCTAGGGACTGGGGAGAGCCTTCTGGTCGAGCAGGGGGCGCATCACCTCGTAGGTGGGTTTGTACTTATACCAGGGCACCGAGGGCCACAGGTGGTGAATCAGGTGGTAGTTCTGGCCCATAATCAGCAGGTTGAGGATAGCACTGGGATAGACGCGGGCATTTTTCCAACGATCCCGATCCTGAAAGGGGCGGTGCGGCAAATAATCAAAGAACAACCCCAGCGCAATGCCCACCACCAGGGCGGGGGAGAACCAATAGTTAAAGATATACCCCAGGAAACCAAACCGCCAGGCCGCGAACACCAGCAGCCCAACAACCAATCGGCCTAAAAACCATTCCAGCAGTTCCCAATGTCGCCAGAGACGCCGCTTAAAGAAATAGATTTCGTGGTAGAAAAAGCGAGCTGCAATCAGCCACAGCGGGCCGCCTGTGGAGACAAAATGGTCAGGATCATTTTCTGGGTCGTTAACGTGGGCGTGGTGCTGTAAATGCACCCGCGTAAACACCGGAAACGAGAACCCTAAAATCAACGCACTACCATGCCCCAACAAAGCATTGACGGTGCGGTTATGGTGGGCGGAATTATGGGAAGCGTCATGGATAACTGTCCCAGAAAGATGGAGAGACAGCACGTTCATTAAAAACACCACCCACCCAGCCCAACTCCATAGGAAATAACCCACCGTAGACAAAGTAATTAGCCCAGCGGAGGCTAAAAACATGAGAGTATTAGGGCTAAGCCCACCCTCAGTCTTGAGTAGTTCAGGGGGAACGGTTTTCCGAATCGTCAGGGGCTCAGTTGCCGCCGACATGTTGCATTGCTCCTACACCAGTATCTTCGGTAGTATACGCTACGCCGTTGCAATAATAAAGTTTTGTGACGGCTCCTTAGAGATCATACTGTCTTCCTGAGGTTAGAGGATCAACGTGTAGATCTGAATCAAGCGCCTTAGAGCAAGTTTCTTAGGGTGGGGGGGTAAATCATTCAACCGGATTCCCTATTCATGCTAGTATCCCTGTGCTCTGGGCACTGTTCCCAAGGCTTAGCCCGCTTAAGTTAAGGTTAGGCTGCTGGAGGCTGGCTCGTCGTTCCATCACTGTTATCTATGTCGCCTATGTCGCTGCAAACTAATCGCCGCCGCACCAAAATTGTTGCTACTATCGGCCCAGCCACCCAAGATGCAGCGGTACTGAGATCGCTAATCGAAGCCGGGGCTACTACTCTGCGCCTCAACTTCTCCCACGGCACCCACGACGACCACCAGCGCAGCATTCGTTTGATTCGGCAAATCTCCTTTGAGCTAAATCAGCCCGTGGGGATTTTGCAAGATTTACAGGGGCCGAAAATTCGCCTGGGCAAGTTTGAGGAGGGCTCAATTCAGCTGGCCAAGGGCGATCCCTTTGTTCTCACCAGCGAGATTATCGTCGGCAACCAGCAGCGGGCCTCGGTAACCTACAACAAACTGGCCCAGGAAGTACCGACTGGTTCCACCATTCTGCTGGACGATGGCCGCGTGGAAATGCGAGTCGAGTCTGTCGATTTAGCAACCAAAGAACTGCACTGTCGAGTTGTAGTCGGTGGTGTGCTGTCCAACAACAAAGGGGTGAACTTTCCTGGGGTTTACCTGTCGATTAAGGCGCTCACCGACAAAGACCGTAAAGACTTGATGTTTGGGCTCAACCAGGGGGTAGATTGGGTCGCCCTGAGCTTTGTGCGTAACCCCCAGGATGTGTTGGAGATCAAGGAAATCATCGCCAATGCCGGTAAGCAGGTGCCGGTGATCGTCAAGATTGAAAACACGAGGCCATTGAGCAAATGGAGGCGATTCTCTCCCTATCTGATGGGGTGATGGTGGCACGGGGAGACCTGGGGGTAGAACTCCCGGCCGAGGAAGTGCCTATCCTGCAAAAGCGGCTAATTCTCACGGCTAATTCCCTGGGGATTCCGGTAATTACCGCCACTCAAATGCTGGATAGCATGGTGTCTAACCCACGTCCCACCCGCGCCGAAGTTTCAGACGTAGCCAACGCCATCCTAGATGGCACCGACGCGGTCATGCTCTCCAACGAAACCGCTGTGGGCAAGTTTCCCGTAGAGGCGGTGGCGACCATGGCAAGGGTGGCTGTGCGTACTGAACAGGAAGGGCTCGCTACCCGCGAGTTGGGCAACATTGGAGCCTGGTCTATTCCTAACGCCATCAGCCAGGCGGTCAGTCGGATTGCCTCGCAACTCAATGCAGCGGCCATTATGACTATGACCAAGAGCGGCGCTACGGCTCGTAATGTTTCCAAATATCGTCCTAAAAACGCCGATTCTGGCAGTTACCCCCCCATGTGCATGTGGCCCGACAACTGCAACTGGTATGGGGAGTACGGCCTCTGCTGGTGCTTGATTTACCCTCCACCACTCAGACCTTTCAAGCTGCCATGGGCGTTGCTCAGGAGAAAGGCTTTTTGCACGATGGCGACCTAGTTGTGATGACCGCCGGTACCCTCCAGGGCATATCGGGCTCCACAGACTTAATCAAGGTCGATGTTGTCACTGCGGTGCTGGGGCGCGGTGTGGGCATTGGCGAAGCTGCGATCAGCGGACGCGCCAGAATTGCCCGCACCAGCCTCGATGTGAACGACTTAACGACGGCGAAATCCTGGTTGTACCCCGTACCAGTGCCGACTTTGTGGATGTAATCCGGCGGGCTGGCGGCATTATCACCGAAGATGACAGCCTAACTGGCCATGCCGCCGTCATAGGTCTGCGCCTGGGCGTTCCCGTTATTGTGGGCGTCAAAAATGCCACGGAAATTATTCGCGATGGCATTATCCTCAGCCTGGATACCCGCAGGGGCCTGGTGTATGCTGGCGCGTTAGGCTCCATTAAGACCGAACCCGCTATGAGCCTTTAAGGCCACCGGCAGGGTGAGATTGGCGGGTTAACCAGAGGAGAGTTGCCCAGGAGCAACGGATTTTGCAGACGTTTGATTTTTTAGGGATGCCAGAACGCGGGCATGTCATGGAGGTATAGACTCACCATAAAATTGGCAGCAGCAGCGTCACAAAGTAAAACACCAGTGCCCCTGTAAATACATAGCTATCGGTGCGGTCTAAAATGCCGCCGTGGCCAGGGATTAATGCTCCAGAATCCTTGACACCCGCATCGCGTTTCATGAGTGACTCGGTAAGGTCTCCCAGCAGGCTGGAAATGCCGATCATTAACCCTAGGGCTCCGCCAGAAAGCGGCCACAGCGGCCAGTTTAGCCAATGGCTACCAAGCAGAGCAACGGCCGTGCTACCCACCATGCCAAAGGCGGCTCCTTCCACCGTTTTTTTGGGACTAATGTTGGAGAGAGGGGTTCGGCCTATTACCTTGCCTGTGGCGTAGGCGCCAATGTCGGCCGCCCAAATGCAAGCAAAGGCTAGTAGGGTTACGGCTAGCCCATAGGGTACCTGTTCTAGAGTTAAGGGCCAGGATTCTGGCCAGTAGCCGCCTAGGGGTAGGGTAGCCGAGCCGTTGTCGCCCAGGTCGCGCAGGCGAATCCAAAAGCTGGGTAGGTAACCGCCGTAGAAGAGGCCCAAAATTGAGGCGGCAACATCGGCAATGGTGGCAACCTGGGGTTGAAACAAAAGATAAAAACAAATTATAGTACCGCCCAGGGGCAACAGGGCATCGGCCAAGGAAGGGGAAAGGTGAGCGGTAATGAGAATCAACTGGCTCACCACCAGGGTGGTTTTAGTGGCGGGCAAAATACCCTTGGCATGCACCAGACCAAAAATCTCAAGCTGGCCCAGGAAAACAATGACACCAAACCCCAGGGTAAAATACCAACCACCAAACATGATCATGACCAGGGCCACCACAATGGCCACTAGTCCGCTAATAATTCGAGACCACGGCATAGGCAGCGGAAAATAGCGTTCAACCGATGTGTTGAACCTGTGTGGTAAGGAACCGCTTCATCCCCTGGTTGTCTAAGACTAAGCAGGGATGAGCTTACTTACACTGTGACACAGTTTAGCCAGTCTCACTGGTTTCCCCAGGGTAGAAATGTTGAGTCAGCCGCTTCAGCGGCGGCCAGCCATACCCATGGGGCAGACAAAAAATCCCAGCGCTGTGAAAACGCCGGGATTTTTGGTTAGGGCTTATTCAACTATCCAATCGGGAAACTAAACGTGAACCTGCCACCCTGGCTCAGGATCAGGTAGGTTGATATTGCCTGCCACTGTGGTGCCATTCATAGCCCAGGCCACGGTTTCGCCGCTGGTTGCATTGTGCCAGAGCAAATCGGTTTGGTTATCGCCGTTAAGGTCGGTAAACGCCCCGCAGTGCAAAGGCCGGGTCAAGCTGGGGTAGGATAACGCCGTTGGCTAAGGTTCCCTGGCTACCCATCACCCACAGCACGTTGTCCCCCGTAACCGAGTGGCGCCACAGCAGGTCTTCGACCTTATCGCCATTGAAATCGCTGGCGGCGACCAGGCTAAAGAACGGATCTGCCGTAGTTAAGTCTAGGCGCTGGCCACTGTCGGTGGTGCCGTTCATCAGCCAAACTTGGTTTTGGCCGGTGCTGCGGTTGCGCCAGAGGATGTCGTCGTTGCCGTCGCCATTGAAGTCGCTGATGGCCGCAGCCATAAAGGCTGTATTCAGGCTGGGTAGAACAATGCCCTGCTGAAGCTGACCATCCGCCAGGGTCCAGATGACATTTTCGCCGCTGTTGGCGTTGCGCCACAGTAAATCACCGCTACCGTCATTATTGAAGTCGGCAAAGCCCGCAATACCCCAGGAAAGATCCACCGTGGGCAATACTCGGCTACCAATGACTTCGGCCCCATCCAGCAGCCAGATGCCGTTGATGCCGCTGCTGCTGTCGCGCCAGAAGACATCGCTGAGGCCGTCATCGTTAAAGTCATCGATAACCTGGACTTTGTAGCTGCTGTCTAACGGGCGGACTTCTAGCCCGGCATTGAACTCACCACTGGGCTTTAAGGCCCAGATGATGTTGGTGGTGCCGGGGTTAAAGCGCCAGAACAGGTCAGTTTTGGCCATCACCCGTAAAGTCGGTAATCGGGTAGAGAATGTTGGCGGTTTGGGTACCGAGATTGAAAATCTGGCCATTGTCTTCAGTGGCGGTTACCGAAATGGTGTAATCGCCAAACACCTTGTAGACCTTACCAACCTCACCCGGCCCATTGACAACGGTGGAGGTATCATCGCCCCAGTTAATTCGGTAGGAGAGAATGCGGTCGTTACCCGGATCGACCGGTGTGCCAATGGTCAGGGTGTAGAGGTCATCGGCCTGGACTGGGCCAGACCCAGACAGCGGCACCATCGGCGGCACATCGTTGACGGTAATCGTAGCGGTTTGTTGAGCGCTGGCCTGCCCATCATTGACCGTCAGGGTAATGACAAAATTGCCGTCATCGCCGTAGGTCTTATCAAGGGGGAGCAGGCTGAAGCGACCACCCCCATTGTTGATAATTTGGGCATTAGGAATTGGCGTTGTGGTGCCGTCGCCCCAGTCCACCGTAACAGCGTGGTTGGTCGAGTCGATGTCAAAGAATTCGCCAGTCAGGGTAACGGTGCCCCCTTCATTCAGGGTGCTGACGGTGAGGTTAATCTGCACATCCTCAGGCGAATCGTTGGTATTAGTAAAGGTGATATTGGCGGGCACCCCAGGTAGGCTCACCTCATTGTCGGCAATAGCGATGGTAAAGCGAGGCGGAGCTTCGTTACCATCGTGAATAAAGAAGATTTGCCCGTTCAAAATCTCGTGCTGAGTAAAGCTGGTAATCCCTAAAACCTCTGGTACACCATCTGAGTTGGCATCCTGGCCAAATTCACCACCGGTTACGGCACTGAGGGTGTACGTGATCTGGGTCGGCAGACTATCCGGATCAGTGGTGTTGAGGTGGGCAGCAGAAATTTTTAGGGCTTTGCCTTCCTCAATTGGGAAGGCGTTGGTGGCTAGCGTAGGGGGGTCGTTAACCGGAATATGCGTCACATTGCCGGGAATGGGTAGGCTAGCGCCACCGTTTGGATCCTGTAGGGTAAAGGTGAAGGTAGCTGGAGATTCTCTGCCGTTGTGGCGGAAGAAAATTAGCCCTTCGTTGATGGCTCGTTGGGTAAAGGTGATTACGCTCAGCCCAGTGGCAATGTTGAAGAAGTTGCCGCCTATGATAGCCGAGACCGTGTAAGTGAGCTGGGCCGGATCGCTGGTTTCTTCATCCGTAGCCAGGAGATTGCTGGAGGTAAGCTGAAGATCCTGCCCCTCTCGAATAGTAAAAGCGTTGACCTGAAGCACCGGCGCATCATTCACTGGCGTAAAGGTAATGGTGGCCGAACTGGTTGCCTTTTGCGGGTTAGCCGGGTGTTGGTCGCTGACTTCGAGGGTATAGGCGGGTTTGAGGCCAGTGTTGCTAGCGGTAAACGACACCTCGCCCAGCACAAGCTGGTTGCGGGTAAAGCTATCGCCAACCCCCAGAATGGTGCCACCAACGGTAAAAAAGCCATTTTCAAGGGATAAAATCGTGAACCGAAGCTGACTCAGCGGCGTATCAATGTCACTGACCTGAAGCTGGCTGGTGGAAAGAACCACCGTTTGCCCCTCGGAGATGGTCAAGGCATTGCGCGTAAAGACGGGCGCATCGTTGATGGGCGTGTAGTTAATGACCGCCGCAATTGGCCCAGTAGTGCCGCCCTGGGGATCCACTACCTCCAGAGTAAAGCTGGGGGGCGTTTCGCCACCATTGTGGCGAAACACAATTTGGTTGCCTTCGTTAATTTGAGCTTGGGTAAAGCTAAAGACTTCATCCCCATCAATGTTGATGAAGGTGCCGCCCACCACATTGCTAACCAGGTAGAGCAGTTGGCCACTGGGGGTTTCTTCGTCGCTGGCGCTGAGGTTGCTGGCGGTAAGCACCAGGTCATTTCCCTCAACCATGCTGAAGGTGTTGAGGTTGAGCCTGGGCGGGTCGTTAACCGGCACAAACTGCACCGTAGCCGGTACTGTTGTAGCTGCACCTAGCGGATCGGTGGCCTTGAACTCAAAGCTGGGCGGTGTGCTATCTCCGTCATCAACAAAGGTAATGCGGCCCAGGGCAATATCGAGGCGGGTAAAGGTATCGGTAGAGAGTAGAGGTTGCCCACTGCGGAAAAACTGCCCTCCGCTAACGTTGGCTACCGAGTACAGCAAGTTATCGGGGTTGTGGTCGGGGTCGGTGGCGTTGAGGTTGGCTGAATTCAGCACCACTGTCCCGGCTTCGGTTACCCGCAGGCTGCTGGCCAGGAAGGTAGGAGCATCGTTAGTGTTAGTAAAGTCAATGGTGGTAGGTAGGGTAGCCGTTGCCCCATCTTCATCAGTAACGGTGAGGCTGTAGGTGGGAGCGGCCTCGGCACCACTGTGGACAAACTGCACCTGGCCCGCGCTAATTTGAGCCTGGGTAAAGCTGGTAACCGCAGTGCCAGGTCTGGCGACTAGCTCAAACCGTCCGTTGGTGACGCTCTGCACCGTGTAGGTAAGCGCTGCGGGTAGAGATTCTTCATCCCTACTGAGCAGATTGCCATTACCCAGCACTACCGTTTCGCCTTCCTCAATCGTCAGGCTGTTGGTTTGCAGACTTGGGGGGTCGTTGACCGGGGTAAAGTTGACAGTGGCCGCGAGGGTATTGGTGCCGCCTTCGGAATCGGTGACCTGGAGGGTGTAGGCGGGGACGGTTTCGGTGCCATCCTGCACAAACTGAATCGCGCCAGCGTTGATATCGGCCTGGGTAAAGGTGGTAATGGCGGTCTGAGTAGAGTCGCCAGCGCGCACAAACTTGCCACCAGCCACACTGCCGATCACTGTATAGGTCAGGTCTTCGACGCCATCCTCGGCGTCGGTAGTTAGCAGATGGTCGGCGGTGAGGGTAACGGTGGTGCTTTCGGTAATGGCCAGGCGGTTAAGCTGGATGACTGGGTCATCATTGAGGTTAGTGAAGTCGATGGTGGTTGGCAGGGTGGCCGTGTCTCCAGCTCCATCAGTAACCGTGAGGCTGTAGGTGGGAGCGTCTTCACCGCCGTTGTGGACAAACTGCACCTCGCCTGCGCTCACCTGCGCCTGGGTAAAGCTGGTAATCGCCGCGCCAGGGGTAGCAACTAGCTCAAAGCGGCCGTTGGTGACGCTCTGCACTGTGTAGGTGAGGTCTGCTGCAGAAGATTCTTCGTCGCTGGTGAATAGGTTGCCATTACCCAGCACTACGATTTCTCCCTCATCCAGCGTCAGGCTGTTGGTTTGGAGGTTAGGCAGATCGTTGACCGGGATAAAGTCCACGATAGCTGTGAGGGTATCGGTACCTCCCTCAGCATCCGTCACCTGAAGAGTGTAGGCGGGGACGGTTTCGGTGCCATCCTGCACAAATTGAATGGCCCCGGCGTTAATGTAGCCTGGGTAAAGGTAGTGATAGCCGTC
>JAAUUR010000220.1 GCA_012031045.1 Leptolyngbyaceae cyanobacterium SM2_5_2 | reverse complement strand
CGCGGTGGAACTTGTCGCCGACCATCGCGCGCCCGGAGGGCTGCCGCGCCTTGACCATCTATATCCGGGAACCGAAGAATACCTGGCGCCGGGAACTGCCGCGCGGGTTTGTGCCGGCATCGGCGGCGCACTCCCGGGGATTCCTCGACAACCTGATTCCACGCGGCAACATCACCCTGACGGCCACCAGCGGCACAATATCCACTGGCCTGCTGGATACCTCCATCGACAACGGCCTGGGCAATGCAGGCCGGATTACCCTCAACGCCACGGGTGGCATTACCAACGCTGGCGCCGTGGCCTTTGGGGTGAATGGTTCCGGGGGAGACATCAGCGTTACCACGACAAGCCTGGGCGACATCACCACCGGCAGCCTGACAACGTTATCCAACACCACCGTGGCCGGGTCGCGGGCCGGGAACATCAGCGTGACAACGTCGGAGGGCAGCATTGTCACCGGGGCCATCGACAGCCGAGCCAGCAACGCGGGGCCAGGGGGAGCGGTTACTGTCCGCAGCAACTTTGGGGCCGTGACCATCGGTAGCCTCGCCTCGTCCTCTGGGTTTGGCGCGGCGGGCCGCGTTGACCTGCGTACCTTCGGCGGAGAACTCAGGGTAAACGGGCTGATTGATGCCAGCAGCAGCTTCGGTACAGCTGGAGCCGTGGTTCTGAACAACGAAGCAGGCGGCATTGCTACGGCGGATATTGTGGCTGGGTCAGTAGAGGCCAATTCCTTTTCGGGTTTGCCCTTTAGTTTTGGCAACATTACCGCCGCATCCTCTATTTCTCTGACTACCCAGAATGACGACACCACTACCGGTAATCTGTCAGCCACCACCGGCAACGTAACGGTGACCAGCAACGTTAACGGCAGTGTCACCACCGGCAACGTGACTGCCGGGTCGATAGTGAATCTTCAAGCCGGTATTGATGGCACCGTCACGGCAGGCAATGTGACGGCGGGCACCCAGGTGAATGCCAGTACCAGGCCCGGTGGCAACCTGGTGCTGGGGGCGATCACGGTAGGGCCAGGGGCCGCTGGCGATAGCATTGTGCTGACCAGTGACGGGCTGAATTTTGTCGGTGGGGCGGGGTCAGTGCAGGCACCGGGCCGTCTATTAATCCGGACAGCAGACTCAACTGTGGGGATTGCGGTGGGCACCCCTGGCGATACTGGCCCGGCCAACCTGGACTTAGCCACCACCGATTTAGCCGCCCTGGCCAATGGCTTCAGCGAGATTGTGCTAGGTAACGGCAGTACCATCGGGCCAATCACCCTGGGCAGCGATGTCACATTCAGCGACCCGGTTATCTTGCGCTCTCGCAGTCTAGACACCACAGGCGGCAGCCTCAGCGGTATCGACAACGCCAGCCTCACCCTCAGGGCTGATGCCGGCATTACTACAGGCCCACTCAGCACCCAGGGGCAACCCGTTTCTGTGGAGGCCGATTTTAACGGTGACGGCATCGGTGCGGCGACTATCACCCAATCCATCACCTCCAATGGCGACGCGATTTCCATTACAGGGTCAACCCCAACGGGGATTGGAGTTTACATCACGAACCCCGGTAGCCTGAACTCGGGTGGTGGCGAGATTACTGCCACCGGTAACTCCTTTGGCCCCTCCACGTTGCCCAGCAGGGGCATCGAACTAGATGGTACGGTCAATAGCCAGGGAGGAGCTATCACCCTAACGGGCACTGGAGTTGACGAAGGCATTACTACCTTTCGCAGCGTAAGCTCTGGCGGTGGCACTATCACAATGAATGGCAGCAGTTCTGGTACCGGTACATTTGCCAGGGGGGTAGCCCTGGTTGGCCCAGTGAACTCCACCGGTGGATTAATTAGCCTGAGCGGTACTGGGGCTAATGCCGGAGTGTCTAACTTCCCTAGCGGTACCATAGATGCTGGAACCGGCAGTGTAGAACTATTAGCCGATAATCCGCTAATCTTAGCCCCCGTTCTGGGGGGCGATACCCTCTCTATCCAAAACTTTGATTCGACGCTTCCCATCACCCTGGGCGGCACCGATGACCCGGCCATCATCTTTCTCAACCAGGATGAACTGGCCCAGTTGGGCAACGGCTTTGCCAGCCGCACCATCGGCCAACCGGGCAATACCGGAGCCATCACCCTGGGTAGCTTCACCCTGAACAGCCCCCTCACCCTCAGCGGCGGCGTGCTGACCGGCCCCAACCAAAACACCACCTGGCAGATCGATACCGACGGCAGTCTGGTGCTGGGCGGGTTTGGCGCACCACTACGGCTGACTAACCCCACTGAAATCATCGGTGGCGACGATGCCATCAACACCGTCCTGGGTAGCAGCGGGAACGACACATTTACCCTCACCGGGCCAAGCGATGGGGTGCTGGGCAGCGTTTTCTTCCGCAACATCAGCGCCTTTGACGGCGGCGCCGGGCTGGATACTCTGGTCGGCACCAGCGCCGATGAGACTTACACCATCACCGGCAGCACCAGCGGCACAGCGGCGGCTATCAGCTTTATTAACGTGGAGGCCCTGGCCACCGGCGGCGGTCAAGACCGTGTTGACCTGGCTTCAGGCATTCCCCTCAATCTAGACCTTACCGGCGGCGACGGTACCCTGACTCTGCAAAGCGCCGGTGGGATCACACTCAATACCGATGTCACCACCCCCGGCAACCTGGTGATTGCCGCTGGGAGCGGCGATATCGTTCAGAGCGGGGGACGGGTCGCCGCAGCGGGGGCAACAGTGCTGGGGGCGACGGGTAACATCAGCCTGGGTGGCAACAACGACTTTAGCACGGTAGACGTGACCAGTAGCGAGAGCGTTTTCCTCAACGATACGAACAATCTGCAACTCAACAGCCTGGGGATTTCTAGTGATCTGCAGGCTAACGCCGGGGGCGATCTCACGGCTACGACCAATATCCTGGTCGGTGGTGCGCCGCTGCTAGGGCCAGGGCTATCCGCCGATTCCCTAGCCGGGGTGAGACTGACCAGCGGCGGCAACCTGACCACGGCAGATATCACCGCGCCGGGCGCTCTGATTGCCCTCCAGGCCGGGGGGGCGATTACCAGCGGCAACCTCGACAGCAGTGGCGTGACTGGTGGGGTGGTGAGTTTGCAGGCGGGCGATCGCATCCAGGTCAACACCATCAACGCCCAGGGTACCAGCCAGGGCGGTTCTATCGCCGCTATAACGGGGCAGACGTTCCAGGCGTTCGGCACCTTTTTCGACCAGGGCGAAGTCGCCGCCAGCCTCTCTACCCTGGGCTTAACCCAAGGTGGCCCCATTACCCTCGCCTACGGCGGCTTTACCTTCGCCGTGGGCAATCCTAGCCTCAACGGCACCGCCGGAGCCATTACCACTGGGGATGTGGCGCTGCTACCCGGCCAGGAGCGCTCCTTTGTTGGCAGCCGTATTGTTGGGCGGGGTCAGTTTGGCGAAGTGCAGTTTATTTCCGTTGGGGTACCCCCGAAGTGGAAGAGCCCCCACTGAGGAGCCAGGGGGCAGCGTGGAAGTCATTCTTGAGGCGGGCGGTAATCCGGATAGCGACGATCAGGGAACGCCAGTGTCTCTGGTTAGTGCGGGAGAATTTTTACAGGATGAGGGGTTGGCGCAGGTGGAAGACACCCTTACCAGCGAATTTAACGATCATTTTGGGGGCTTTACCAAACCCGCCCGCCCGGTGACCCTGGCCCAAGCCAAAGCTACCCTGCGCACCATCCAGGCCCAAACTGGAGAAGTACCGGCTTTCCTGTATGTGCGGTTCAACCGTCAAGTCACCAATCAAAAGGCCAGCCAGGGCGCGTTGGAACTGCTGCTGATCACCGCCGAAGGCGAGCCGATTCTGGAGCGAGTGCTGAGCGCCGACCCCCAGGCTGTGCTGAGTGCCCAGGAACTATTGCGCCGCCAGTTGACCAACCCCAACCTGACCAACAACACCGCCCACCTGACCCCAGCCCAACAGTTGTATGGGTGGATCATTGCCCCCATTCGGGAGCAACTGGAGGCGGCTGGGGTCACCAATATCGGCTTCATTATGGATGCGGGTCTACGAACCCTGCCGTTGGCCGCCTTGCACAGCGGCGATCGCTTCTTGATCGAAGACTACAGCGTGGGCCTAATTCCCAGCGTGGGGTTGATTGACCCCACCTACGTCGATCTCAACCGCCGAAACACTCGCCTGCTGGTGGCTGGAGCCTCGCAATTTATCAACCAGCCGCCGCTGCTGGCCGCCAGGGCCGAAATGGAGGCCATTCAGTCCTTCTGGTCTGGGGATAAGGTCAGCGAAACTAACTTCACCATTCGAGCCGTGCAGCGGGCCAGAGGCCAGGCCCAAATCATCCACCTGGCTACCCACGCCCAGTTTTTGCGCGGCACGCCCGACCAGTCCTACATTCAGTTTTTGATAGCCCCCTGCGTCTTGACCAGGTGGCCGACCTGGGCTGGTACGACCCACCCCTGGATTTAGTCACCCTGAGTGCCTGCCAAACGGCCATGGGCAACCTGGAGGCCGAACTTGGCTTGCGGGCTTTGCCCTCCAGGCCGGGGCTCGCTCGGCCCTGGCCAGCCTCTGGCGCGTCAATGACGAAGCCACCGCCGGGTTAATGACGCTGTTCTACCAGCAGCTTGACCAGCAGACCACTAAAGCCGAAGCCCTGCGCCAGGCCCAGCTTGCCCTTGCCCAGGGCAACGCTTATATCGAAAATGGTGTAGTCTACTGGCCCGGTGGCTCTCTCACCCTACCGACAGAGCTAGCCATCAGCGATAGGCAGGAGCTACGCCATCCCTTTTACTGGGCCGCCTTTACGATGGTGGGAAATCCCTGGTAAGACCATTCTGGTAAGACCATTTTAGATGAAAGCATCCATTGCCCCTTGGTATGAGGCGGTTCGAGCCGTACTCCAAAACTGGGCCTTCATCGCCTTGGTGGCCAAGGCATAGCCACCATCAGCGGGGGAACATCCGACGGCCAGCGTCCCCCAAGCGGCTCAGAGCGCCAGCGAGAGCCAAAGCATCTATCGATTTTGGGCGAATCCGACGGTGAGTACCGAGGCGATTTTGGCGAGTCATCGAGACGGGGTGATAGCCTGTGCGCGCCAGTATAAGGTGGTGCTGGCGATTCAAGACACCGCAGATTTGAACTACGGCACGCATCGGGCGACACGAGGCCTGGGGTTCATCAACCAGACCCCGCCACAAGGGATGACAGTGCAGAGTTGCTTTGCCGTCAGCGGGGCGGGTGAGCCGTTAGGGCTGTTGTACCAGCACGTGTGGAGCCGCCCTGAGCGGACTGGGAAACGGGAACCATGAATTGGGCTATCTGATGCCGACGTTGGAGCAAGCCTTGGTCCTCGGTGAGATGACCGTTGAGCTTCAGCGCTACCCCAAACGTCCGGCTCGCACCGCCCATCTCACCGTTAAGGCGATGGCCATTACGCTAGAGGTCTCCCGAAATCACCCTGAACCCCATGCCTTAGCGCCTGTTACCGACATTCCGCCGGTTGCCAGGGGGAGATAGTACCGGCAGGCCGGGAAGCCCATGAGGCGAATGATTTTGCTGCGTTCTTCCGAGAGGTTGCTAACCTGCTGGGCTGTCCCCATAGAAACCAGGTGAATCGCCCGAACCTTTTGCAAAATCCAGCGAAAGGGCGGAGTGCGAGCGGGGCACTGCTTTTGGTCGAGCACTGTGTCATCGGCTTGAGCAAGTTGAGCCCTGAGTTTGCGCTGCCGAGACTATAGACCAGCAGCGTCAAGGCCATCATGGGAGCTAGGGCTTCGACCCGCTGGGGCGTTTTGACAAAGACACTACTGGTGAAGAAGAGGGGGTCTTTGAGGAAGCGAAAACCCCGCTCGACATGCGGTTGGGCTTTTAGCCCGATAAGGGCGATCGCCCCCAATTTATCCGCGAATTGCGTCTCGAAATGCCATCACTGCATCAAACTGTGCTTCAGGCTTCACGTGCTGTGCCAATAATCCAATATCTAAATCTGGCAGTAATTCACTTGTTTTGATTAACTCATAACCCTGCGATCGCAAATGATAAACTAGAAAGTCTCCAGCCTGCCATTGCCACACTTCCGTGACTCCCAACCCCCGATAAATCTCTAACTTATCGACTAAACCGCTAGTAATGACCACCTCAATTGCTAAGTCAGGAAACTCCTTTTTTGTCCCAAGCAATAGCACTCATCTGGCTCTAAGCCTCGCTGCTTTGCCGCTTTGCGAAACGTTGTTGAACCTCCCGCATGAAATCGAGTTCGCGTCTCCTGGAAATAGGCCTCCACCAACATGCCAATCATCTTCTTTAGATCTTCATGCTCGGAAGAGTTAGTCATGATTTCCAGCATCCCTTCCAGATAGCTGAGCCGCAGTGTTGGGAAATTATCGCCCAGCACATCCAGCAGTGACTCATATTGTGGCCAACTCACCCCATGCAAGAGAATCCGCTGTTCCTTATTTAAGTCAGGAGGTTGAGTCAGGAGTAAAGCGTTCATAGATCTCCTAAGAGGCTAGTGCGGTTTTCCTTTAGTCATCCGTGCCAAAACCAGTCAACTGACGCAGCGAAGGCTCATAAAATGCCAACTTTCATTCTAGTGATGAGTAATCGCATGGGCGATCGCCTCTATACAGTGCCCCAGCCCGCCACTCACACAATCACTAGACGCTTCCACCACCCCATGGCCCGCATGGCTAACCGATCACCAGGGGGAGCAGTGGCATAGCCGGTACCTCAGTACGTCGATAGTGCCCATTCTAACTCCAGTCAAAAAGCACCCATGGCAACTCGCACCACTCAGCCCCTTCTGCGTACGCCTACAGTCGGCTGTGGCGCAACCCGGCCCAAGACCCTACAGCACGAACTGCGGGTCGAGGCCTACAGCCATCTACAAGAGCTGGAGCTGAGCTACTTTGAAGTGGGCACCACCCGCCAAACCATCGCAGAAACTTACTCATCCCTACTATAGGCAAAGCGAGAGTCTTCAAATTAGAGGAAGTTTTGCATCGGACGGGCTACGCAAATGAGCTTTAGATGGGTTGCGTAGCTACTCCTGATTAGCTAACCAAGCTTCTAAGTCAGACAGACTGGTGAAATCGAGCAAGGCTTCACTGATCTCTTGCAAAAAGATGTCGAGGCCCGCCGGACGGAGAAAACCGGGGTGTCTCCCTACGGCTACAAAACCCACATCAGTAGCGATGGGCGTTATGGCTTGATTTGGGGCTGCCAAACCTCTATTTTGCTACCCACCCAGAAACCCGGTGTCTTACCCCTGGTCCACTTCAGGGCGCAAACAACAGATGAGCCGCCATTTTAACCTGCTCCAGGGCCAGGCTATTGGGCGGCAGGGCGGACAGGCGCACTACAGTTTGAGTAGGAAAATAACCCGGTGGCAGTTCGTCTCCAGCCCTGTAACGGTTGTGGATGATGTAGCGCTGAGCCAGGTTCATAGTGGTTAAGGTTTGGCCCAAGCGCTCGGCTTCTGCCAAAATAGCCGACTGATTCTGCACAACCCCAACAAATTCGGTGTAGTCAGGATCCTTAAGCCTGGTCTGGGCGGCCAGAACCCGCTGGCGCAAGGTGCGGAGCCGTCCCATAAACTCAACTCGACCGACCACATCGCGATATTTCATCCACAGCTTAAAAATCCACCCCAGCCAGTCGCCCAGGGCTGTGGGCATTTCTAAAAAGCGCAGCAGGTGGCCCGTAGGGGCGGTATCCAGCACAATCAAATCCTGCTGATTACGCTCCAGTAAATCCATAACGGTAATTAGCGAGAGCATTTCATCAATGCCGGGTAAAGCCTGGGCAACAATTTGCCGCCAGGCTTGGGGGCCGTAAACCAGGTGTAGCCCTGGCAAACCATCGTCATCGCCGCCCATCATGTCCGCCAGTTCCCACAGGTAATCCTCTCGAAATTGGTCGAGCACCACAGCCGCGCTAACCTCCTGCCCCTGTAGATTGGGCCGCAGCGCGGTGGGTTCGTGGCCCAGGGGTTGGCCAAAGGCATCCCCCAGGGAGTGGGCCGGGTCAATGGACATTACCCGCAGGTTGCGGTTAGGGTGGCGCTCGCTGAGTGCCCAACCAATCGCCGCGGCTACTGTGGTTTTACCCACGCCACCCTTGCCACCCACCACTATTAACCGTCGGCCTGTGGTGATAAAATCCTCCAGCCCAGGTGGAATCGGCTGCGGCCATGGGTGAATTGGCCGGGGCTGAGCCGCCGATGGCAGACAATCCAGGGGCTGCATGGCCGCCAGGATACTGTCTAACGCCGTGTTGCCTACGGGTTCAGCCACCTGCCGAGGCACCCACAGCGTCGGTTTGTCTGGGGCCAAGGTGCGGAATTTGACCAGGTTCTCCCACTGGGCTGGAGCAACCTGATCCCTATCTACCTCCACCTGGTTGACGACAATACCCCCCAGGGGAACCTGCAACCGGGCCAGGGCGGCGATAAACCGCTGGCTTTCTAGCAGACTCATAGGTTCTGGAATGCCAACCACCCAGCAGGCGGCCCGCTGGGGGTCTTGAATCAGACTCCGGCCCGCTTGCAGGTCGTGCTGCATGGTTTGCAGCAGGTCATCGGCCTGGTCGGGGGTGTATTGGCCAGTGAGGGTTTGAGTCAAGTAGTGATGTTTTTCCTGAAACTGAGCCAACGAAGCTAGCAGAGTATCCAGAAAATCCATCAGGCCAAATAAATTGAGGGTGTGGCCGCTGGGCGCCATA